>PWIL01000082.1 GCA_003560455.1 Mollicutes bacterium | reverse complement strand
TGAGTTTTAATACTTCTCAAAATATTCTGCCTTTCTTCATTGGAGAAGGATGGGATTTTTTTGGAGCATCTACTCAAAATAAGGTAAAAATGCTCATAAAAGTTCCAGCGGAATAAAACTTTCACCTTTTGCCTCTTTCACATAAAAAACACAAAAAAACTGAAAGGAGAAGTTGAAAAGAGTTATAAAGGGGGGACGAAAGTCCCTCCTTTGTCTTTATAAATTAAAAATTTCATCATTCTATTTGCAAAAAAAATAGAAAAAATTTTCAAAGTATGCTATAATTTATAAATAATAATTTAACTTTAATTATTATGAATGAAAATAATTTCAAACAGGATGATGTTTCTACATTATTACCTATTTTAAAAAAAATTCCTCTTTTTGAAAATTTGGATAAAAATTTACATAAAGAAATTATAAAAAAAATTATGTTAATGTTTTATCCAAAAGATTATGTTTTATTTAAAGAAGGAGATGAAGGAGATGCTCTTTATATTATAAAATCAGGAGAAATTGAAATTTATAAAGAACCAAAAGAAGAAGGGGATTTCCCAGAAAAAATTGCAGAAATTTCCAAAGCAGATTTTTTAGGAGAAATGGCATTGGTTTCAGAAGTTCCTCGGAATGCATCTGCAAAAACTCTAACAGATTGCGAGGTTTTTATTATTAAAAAAGAAGATTTTAATAATTTAATGAATACAAATAAAAATCTTGCAGAGCAAATTAGTTCAAAAATAATAGAACGTTTAAAAGAAAACGATAAAGCTGAATAACTATGATTTTACCTTATTTAATATTATCTCATCTTTTAGGAGATTTTTTATTACAACCCACAAAATTAGTTCTCTGGAAAATGAAAAGCATAAAAGGACTTTTTACTCATGCTTCTATTCATTTTTTAATAGGAATTTTAATTTTATTGCCTTTTATTATTAATGGACATTTTTGGCTAATAGGAGTTATTTTTTTAATTTCCTTTGTGCATTTTTGGATAGATTTAAGCAAAATAAATTATGATTTAAAACATGATAAAAAAGTAGCTCCATTTTTAATTGATCAATTATTACATTTTCTAACTATTTTAGTAGTTTATTTTTTTATTAAAGATTTTAAATTAGTTTTACCTAACACAAAGTTTCATCAGATATATACAGATATAAATATAATAATATTTTTTGCTTTTCTTATTTTAATAAGTGTATTTATTGAAATTCTTTATTTTCAAAAAACAAGAGAGTATTCAAAAAATGCTAAATTAAAGATGTATTCAAGAAAAATGATGACTAGAGTGATTATTTTTACAATAATTTATATTGCTTTTATTCTTATAGGTTTTTATGTTCAGGGGGGGCAGGGGATTTAGTTTCACCAATTTCATCAACAAAAATCTCTCTAGCAGATAATTCTTTTTCTGATGTAATTTCTAAAAAAGTATAAGTCCATACAGTATAACTAAAAATATCAAGAACTCCATTTATATAAGCAGATAAAATTAAAAACACAAATCCTAAAACCCCTCCAATAATTAAACTTGTTATTGGTAATGCCACAGTAGCAATATATCCAGTTGCTAAAACAACTAAAAACGGCACCATTAAAACTATAATCAACTGAATAATAATTCTAATACCAATCAAAATCATTAATAAAGTAATAAAAAAAGTATATTTCCAATGTGTCATAACTAATTTAGCACTTTCTTTCATAGCTTGGAAAACACTTACGTCGTCAATAACTATAAAAAAATCTGTATAAGTAAATAATAAAGTAAGAATTAAACTAATAACAACAAGAATTATAAAAACAGGTAAAAGCATTTGAAAAATTCCAACACCTAAATTACGAACAACAAAAGACATTTGAATTAAAATAGAAAAAAATGCAAAAGTTTTTATTAATAAATGATATTCAAATAAAGGTAAAAAAGACAAAATTCCATACCTTAAGCCAATTCCAGCTCCAGATGGTTGTTTGTTTTTTTTTCTTGCAATAGCTTGTATAGCAGAAGCTTGAGCTAAAGTAGGATAAAATAAATAAAAAGCACTACAAATTAAAGCTGTTATTCCTAAAGGGATTGTTAATGAAACATGAGTAGAAATAAATTCCCAAATAAACATACTAACTTCATAAAAAAAACTAGTTTCTCCGTCGCTAAATAAATGAGATGTTTTAAAAGCAAAAAATTGATAAACAATATATCCAATCCCTACAGTAGTAGTAAAAATAGAAGGTAGAAATCCAAACCACCAAATAAGTTTTTTAGTATTTTGTGTGGCAACCCAAGAATCTACAATTATTTGTTTATAATTCATATTTTATATAATACTCCTCAAAATATCTTTAAAGCAAAAGTTTTTTTTGCTATTGTGATTAAAACTATAATTAATATTTATGAATTTTATAGAGATTGAAAAAAACATTTGTCATTTTAAAAATTTAGCAAAAAATAAAAAATGGGCAAAAATTATTAATTTTTTAAAGCATAAGCATGCTTCAGAAGCTTCAGAATATTTTCAATATTTAGATTTAGAAAATAAAATTACTGTTTTTAGGGATTTGCCATATCATTTTTCTACTAAAGTTTTTTCATATTTTTCTCCTAAACAAAAACTTTTTTTCATTAAAAATCTTAATAATAAAGAATTAAAAAAACTTTTAGCAGATTTAAACCCAGATGATAGAACTGATTTATTTGAAAGTGTGCCTTCTAAAACAGGAAAAAAATTAATGAGATTATTAACATCAGAAGATTTAAAAGAAACAACTCAATTATTAGATTATCCAGAAGATAGTGTTGGCCGGTTAATGACTCCAGATTTTTTGACCATTAAACCTAATTGGACAATAAAACAAGCATTAAAATATATTAGAAAAAATGGAAAAAACGTAGAAACTATAGATGTAATTTATGTTGTTGATGACAATGAAAGATTAATTGATGATTTAAAAATAAAAAATTTACTTATAGCAGATCCACAAACAAAAATTAAAAACATAACTTCACATTATCTTACAAAATTATCTGTTTTTGATGACCAAGAGATAGCTTTAGAATTAATTAAAAAATATAATTTAGTGGCTTTACCAGTAGTAAATGAACATGATATTTTAGTTGGAATAGTAACAATTGATGATTTAATGGATATTAGTGATGAAGAAAGCACAGAAGATATTCATAAAATAGGAGGTTTGTCTGTAGAAGAAGGGCCAAAAGGGATTGTAAATGTATTTGAAACACCTTTGAAAATTTTATATAGAAGTAGGATAAGTTGGCTTATGATTTTGGTTGGGGTGAATATTTTTTCAGGAGCAGCAATGGCTTTTTTTGAAGAAACTATCGCACAAGCAGTTGCTTTAGTTTTCTTTTTGCCTTTATTAATAGATAGCGGAGGAAACGCTGGCTCACAAGCTTCTACATTAATGATTCGTGCATTAAGTCTAGGAGATGTAAAAGTTCATCATTGGGCAAAAATGATAGGAAGAGAAGTTGCAGTTGCAACAGGGTTAGGAATAACAATGGCTTTAGGAGTAATGTTAATAGGAATTTTTAGAAGTGGGATAGATATAGCGATTGTAGCAGCTTTATCAATGATAATTATTGTTTTAGTGGGGAGTACAATAGGAATGTCTTTACCTTTTTTATTTACAAAATTTAATAAAGATCCAGCAGCAGCAAGTGGACCTCTTGTAACATCTATAGCTGATATTTGTGGAGTTTTAATATATTTTTATATAGCTAGTGTATATTTGACTGTTACTTGAATGTATAAAAATTACTCTTGTCAAAAAATAAATTATTGATTATAATTTATTTTGTATTAAAAATATAAAATTTAACATGAATAGAGAAGAAAAGAAAAAATTAATAGGAAAATTTGGGACACATCCAAAAGATACAGGATCTCCACAGTTACAAGTGGCAATTCTTACAGAAAGAATTAATCAACTTTCATCTCATTTAGAATCTCATTCAAAAGATGATCATTCTAGAAGAGGCCTTTTAGGTATGGTAGGGAAAAGAAGAAAATTATTAAATTATTTAAGATTGAACGAAAAAGAAGAATATGATTCTTTAATTAAAAAATTAAAATTAAGAAAATAGAGCGAATGTTCATTAAAAATCAAAAACATTCAATTATACAAGGGCTTAAGTTACAGGGTTTAGCAAATTGGAAACAATTGATTAAACCTTGTCACTTGAGAAAACTTTGGTTTATTGAATGTTTAAATTATTCATTTAACCAATAAACCAATGGAAACAAAAGAAGTAAAAATGAATCTCGCAGGACGAGAATTCAAAATCTCCAATTCGCCTTTTTTAAGTTATGCGGATGGATTTGCGTTAGTCTCTTTGGGGGACACCATAGTAATGGGAAACGCCTCAATGGAAAAAGAGGGTAGAGAAGATGCCCCGTTTTTTCCCTTGAGAGTAGATTATGAAGAAAACATGTATGCTGCAGGGAAGATCAAAGGAAGCCGTTTTATAAAAAGAGAAGGGCGTCCATCAGAAAATGCAACATTAATTTCAAGATTGATAGATCGACCTATAAGGCCGCTTTTTCCGAAAGGAACAACAAATGAAGTGCAAATAATTTGTAGTGTTTTGTCTGCGGACTTGGAAGTTGACCCTTCGACAACTGCAATAAACGCCGCTTCGGCAGCTTTGATGATCAGCGGGGCACCTTTTGAAGGACCGATTGGAGCTGTTAGAATGGGGTATGTAGACGAGGAATTAGTTGTGAATCCGACATACAAACAATGTGAAGAAGGAAAAATGGATTTGGTTGTTGTTGGAACTTTGGAGGCAATAACAATGGTGGAAGCCGGCATGAAAGAAGTTCCGGAAGAAATTATTTTGAAAGCTTTGGAAACCGCACACAAACACATCAAAGAAATTTGTGAATTGCAACTTGAATACGCAAAACAATTTGAAATTGAAAAAATTAAAGCAACGATAAGTAAAGTAGGAGATGAAGTCA
>PWIL01000093.1 GCA_003560455.1 Mollicutes bacterium | reverse complement strand
TCAATTTTTGAATTTGGAAATCCGGCACTCTCAAGAAAAACGGCGGCTTTTTGGGCAGCCATTTTAGAAGCTTGCTTTCGGTCGGGGTGATTTTTAGGTAGCACCACGCAATCGTGCAGCCAGGCGGCAGCACTTACAACCTCTCTGTCACCGGATTCATACAGAAGTATCTTTTCTGCGTTAGCAACCACCCGGCGAATATGTGCCAGATCGTGAGCATTATCATGTGAGCTTTTCTCTAAAAAAGTTAAATATATGTCTGTCATCTAGTTAGTGGGTCATATAATTTACGAGTGGAGATGATCAATATATAAATTGTTTATATTGGAGATGTTTGCCGATTCATAGATTTCGGGTTCGGATATTCAGAATCTGAGTATTTCACAACAAGTGTAAAAAGTCCTATCATGTGAATCTCCACAAATTTGATATCATCAACACTATCTGAATGAAGAGTCTGGATAAATTCGTGAAGGGTAAACGGGAGACCTTATCTGGAAGTTTCTGCGTTAGTGCTGCCTTTATTTTTACCGGCCTGTTATTGCGGGTGTATGAATATATTACGGTTTCAGCTAATTTTGTATTACCGGCCGGATCAGGGTTAACGTATTTGTCGGCTTTTTTCTACGATATTCTCTTTCTGTCGGGCTGGGCGGTGTTCTTTTATGTGATATTTTTCCTGATGTCTTACACCGGTAAAAAGTGGGCAACCGGGGTTACCGGTGCATTGATTATTATCTTCTTCTTACTCTATATCCCGCTCATACAATATTATTATGAAGTTCTTACCCCTTTGGGTTCTGATTTTTTTGCTTATGATTTTACAGAGGTAAGTGATACGGTTCATACCTCAATTGATATTACGTTTTCCAGGATTCTGCCTTTCTTTTTGTTTCCGGTTCTTTTTATAGGATTGTTTTTTTTGGCCGGCCGTGTGGAGTGGAAGCCAAAAATGATAGTGGCCTTTCCAGCTGCCATTTTAGCTCTTTCTGCAATTTATCTTCTCTTCTATCCCACAACGGATCAATTTGAAAGTGAACTGGACTACACTATAACAGTAAACAAAGCGGGTTACTTTATTCGCGGGTCGTATTCACATTTCTTTAGCCGTGAACAGCTGTTTATATATGATGGAGAGGAGTATCCGTTTACAAGAGAGGCTGACACAGAGGATGTTTTGGGTCAATTCTTTGAACCGGGTGATCGGCCGCCTACCATCGTATTTGTTATAGTTGAAGGACTTGGCGGAACCTTAATGGAACCCCACGCATCCTACGGTGGGTTCACTCCTTTTCTCGACTCCCTTGCAAATAACGGGCTCTACTGGACGCACTTTCTTGCAACCAGCGGACGGTCTTTTAATGCCCAGCCATCTATTTTCGGCTCTTTGCCTTTTGGTGAAAAGGGGTTCATGGAGATGGGTTATCAAGCACCGGACCATCATACACTGATTTCTATTCTGAATGACAACGGGTATCAAACCAACTATTTTGCAGGATATGATACCCGTTTCGATAAACTGGACGTTTTTCTTGAAAACCAGGGTATCGATTTGCTCATTAACTCTTCCCGCTTCCCGGATGAATACAGCACTATGGATGCTATTGAGGGAGGATTTACCTGGGGTTATTCAGACAAAGATACCTACCGAAGGGCATTCGACTTCATTGATCAATTCGATTTTGAGACTCCCCGGCTGGACATCTTTTTCTCTCTCAATTTTCATGAACCGTTTATAATTCAGGAGTCTGAATACTACAAGGAGCTGTTTCGCAGCAGATTAGAAAAGCTGGAGATTCCAGCTGCCAAAAAAGTTGAATTCAGACAGTACGAAGAGATATTTGCAGCACTTCTATACACAGACGCAGCAATCGAAGAGCTGATTGAACGGTACAGGAAACGGGCTGATTTTGATAACACAATCTTTGTTGTTACAGGGGATCACCGGATGATTCCCATTCCCCACAGAGACCGGATAGACCGGTACTATGTTCCCTTTATTATCTATTCGCCCATGATTAAAGAGAAAAGGCAATTTAACGGTGTTTCTTCTCATTTTGATGTTACACCAACCCTGCTTTCATACCTGAGTGAAAATTACGGTATTAGCACACCCGATCAGGTCCATTGGCTTGGCGGAGAACTTAGCACAAGCACAGAGTTTGAAGCAAAAAAACAGTTTCCGTTCATGAGAACCAAAAATCAAATGCCCGACTATCTTTCCGGTGAATATTACCTTTCGGGCAGTCAGATTTTCAGGTTGTACGAAGGAATGGAAGTGGGCACAATAAATAATCAAAGGGAAAAAAAGAGGATTACTGAAGAGTTTCAGCGGTTTAAAGCAAAGAACCAATATGTGACATCGGAAAATAAACTTATCAGAATTTCTGATGAGATTCTGGCTGAAAGGAGGCAAATTGAAATTGAGGAAAAGTATCTGGTTGAAAAAGGTTTAGATCAATACAGCAATGAAGAACTTTTTTGGGCGGCAAGAGATCTGGCCTTTGGGGGTGAATATAAAGATCCGATAATAATCCTGAATAGTGTTTTGAGGCAGAGTCCCAATTTTCATGATGCAAGGCTTCTTTATGGGCGAATACACGCATGGGATGGCGACTATGATACAGCTGAGGATCATTTTGATGAAGTTATCAGGCGAAACCCGGGCTTGATGGAGGCCTATTCTGCAAAAGCAGATATATATTTTTGGCAGGGAAATCCGGAGGAATCTGTAAAGATTATTGACAGGGGCCTTGAAAGAGATTCAAACAATCTTTCTCTCATTTTCAGAAAAGCCCGCGCATACAATCAGAAGGGTGATTCAGACCAGGTCAGGGTGTGGGCAGAGAGAGGCCTGACAATTGATTCTTCTCACGAAGAGTTGCTTCAGCTATTAAACCGGTTATAATGGGTAAAAATCCAGATTTAAAACTTAATCTGAATTCCTCCATTGAAGGTCAATATCCGGATATATTCACCGGGATCGAATGAGAGCTCCTGTCTGGCAATATCAAGTGAAGCAAAGACGGCAAGATTGTAACGAACCGTTTTAAAACCGTCAACCCCAATAAATTGGGATTGCGTCAGGAAAATATCACCCGATACATCCTGGAACCTTCGCTCTTCCGGAGAGAAACCAAAACCGCCTCTTAGTGTTGCATAATTTTCCGGACCGGCATAGTAACGACGTACGGTAAAGTTGAAAGATCTTGAAAATCCAACCGAACTCGGTGTAACAAATGGCCTTACGGCAAATAGCCAGCTCCCATAATATTTTGTAAGTGAGCCGGTATAAATGAAGATCTGGCTGCCGCTAAAATTAAGATAGCGAACACCCAATGACCCTTCAAATGAGCGGGGCAGCCTGCGGTGCAATTCGGCGCCGCCACGAAACTCGGGAAAGATGGAACTGGAGGAGTAGCCGGCATTCAGATATCCATACCAGCCATCTGCAATAGAGGGGTAAAAATCAATTTCAGCCTGCAATCCATCCGTTGAAAATCGATTCTGATAATTCAGTCTGCCAATTACAGAGCCATACGGTGTGCGTCTTGAAAGCTGAAGATAGCTTCTCTGAGTGGTCCCAAAAAAATCTTCAAACCGATCCTGAGTGTAAGAAGCTGTTAATATATAGTTTTGAAGAGAGGTCCGGATACTCCGGCGCAGTTCCTGAGCTTCACCATTTGAAGGGTTTATCTGTTCAATCTGGTTCAGAACCCGAAGTGCCTCTCTCTCCTCACCTGCCGAGTAGTGAGCACCGGCTCTCTTAAGCAGCACCTGTTCATCGACCGGATAAAAATTTGAAGCCTGCCTGGCAAGAAAAATGGCTTGCTGATACTCTTCAGACCAAATCTCATTGTCAATCGCGGCCAAATGTGCATCACGATGTCTCGGCGATTGTTCCAAAACGTAGTTTAACTCCTCTCTTGCCTCACTATAGCTGCCATCCCACGAGTAGGTACGGGCAATCAGTATTCGTACATCGTGGTAGTTGGGAGAGATCTCAAGAATTGCATAAGCCAGGGTCCTGGCTTCATCCCGGTTACCATCAAATGCTAGCGTCCGAGCTTCTCTGAAAGCTTCATCCACATTGTCTACCTGTTGTGCAGCAGCTCTGAATGGAATAATCAGAAATACTGCCAGACATAAAACGATTGCCGGACTAAAAAAACAGTCGTGTAACTTTTTCAAATTGAAGAGATTGCAAAAGGGTTTCGGTTTCATGAATAATACCGAATTTTACATGAAACATTTTAAGCGGTTCACTCTCTTTAAGACACATAAGTGGAGAAATGTTACAGATTAGATAATTTTAAATGAAAGTGGATTCTAAACGAATATAAAAATATGATGTATAGAAGTTACTGTAAATAATGAAATTGAAATCAAATCACACTATTTCTGCAGTCTCACTAATAGGTTTCAATTGCAATAATTGATTTGCACATGCAGATGTATGTTAAATTAAACTATAAACAATTTTGAATGGATTTGAATAGTTTCTCTTAGTTAAGAAATCAAATTCATTTACCATCTGTCATAAATTATAAGAAGCACAAAAAATGAGCCGTAAAATTCCATCTGTTTTATTGATTGAAGACGATCCCGTTGTTTCAAAGCTTATTGAATTCAAATTAAAGAAGAATAGTTTTCACTTTGAAAGGAGAGATAACGGGCTTGAAGGACTCACGGCTGTGAAAGAGCTGAAGCCGGACCTGGTACTTCTTGATGTAATGCTTCCAAGTATGAACGGTTTTGAACTGTTAAGACAATTGAGGGAGGACGAGAACTTAAAAAATACAAGAGTCATAATGCTCACAGCCTCCATGAAAATAAAGGATAAAAAGACAGCCTTCAGTCACGAAGTAAAAGACTACATGGAAAAACCGTTTGAAACAGATGAGCTCATTATACGAATCAATAAAGCACTCTTGAATTGATGGAACAGTTGGGACAAATTGGTTATCTCCTCATGCCGGATCTGAATACGTCTATGAACCTGCTTCTG
>PWIL01000151.1 GCA_003560455.1 Mollicutes bacterium | reverse complement strand
TCAAAAAGAAATATCAAAAAGAAGCGAGGTTAATCAAATGACAATAAAAATAGCCTATCTTTATTATGATTTATTAAATCTAAATGGTGAAAACGGCAACATTAAAGTTTTAAAACACCAATTAGAAAAACAAAATATTCAGATTGAAATTATTTTATTAACAACAATTCATGAAATTGAACCAGACCAATATGATGTTTTTTACATTGGTGGCGGCACCGATCAAAACTTACAAATAGCCAAAAAACACTTTCTTAAATATCAAACTCAAATTGAAGAAGCCATCGAATCACATAAATTTTTTATTGTCACCGGCAACGCCTTAGAATTATTTGGACCGGATGGCATCAATATCTTCAAATACCAGACTAAAGAAGTCGCCATCTTTTTCCGTGAAGTTGCCTTTGAAGCAGAATTTATTGCCAAACCAATCATTGGTTTTTTAAATCAAAAAAAAGATATCATTAGCAATGAATATCCCTTTTTTAAAAACTCCCCAGAAGGAATTCGTTATTTAAACTTTTTTGGCACTAAACTTTTCGGTCCTATTTTAGTTAAAAATCCCCTATTACTAGAATATTTTGTTAAACAAATTATTTTATACAAAGATCCCTTTTTCATGTTTCAACCAATTGAATTTGAATTTGAAGAAACAGCTTACTTAAATTACCAAAAAATGACCAATCAAAATTTAATTTAAAAAAGATTTTTCTAAACCGAAAAATCCTTTTTTTTGAACACTGCAAACGCAGTAACATATAAAATAATAGCTAAACCAAATAAGCCCGCCAACATATAATAAGCCGTAACTTCACCATTAATTAAACCCCATGTATCAAATAAAGTAAACAAAGTAAGATACTTTAAATTTTCTAATTGCTCACCAGTATTAACCAACATTTGAATAATAAAAAAGAAAACTGGCAAGCCAGCACCAATTAACAGTGCTTGCCTTGTCTCATTAAATAAACATGAAACTAAAAAAGCAATCCCGCCTAGTGCTAGATGGAAAAGTAATAAACCAACATTTAAAGCCAAAAAGCCCCGTAAAGCTAACTCGCCAGGAAACATTAATTGACTAGTAACATACATTAAAATAGTTGCATAAAAAACTAGTAAGCAAATCCAGGTTCCCAATACTTTTACTTGTGTAAAAATTATTTTTTGCCGATCATTTGGCGTTGCTAATAAATAGGCGATTGAACCACGATCAGTATGAGCGACAACTAAATTATTGGCAATCATAATAAAAAATATCATTGGAAAAATTACTAAAATAAAACCATACAAATAAGAAACTAAAAAAGCATTTAAACTAGTAATTTCACCACCCATGCCCATCATCGCCATAATTTCAGGCATCATCTCATAAAAATCTTCTAAAATCCCAGACATTTCTGGATCAAAAATAGAAATAACAATGGTAATATACATGGTCACAATCCCAAAAAAGATTAATGATACTTTCCAAAATGATTTCATTCCTTGCTTATATAACGGCCAATTAAACATTTTCATTACCCCCATAATATTTCAAGAAAATATTTTCTAAACTCTGCTTTTCAGTTTCAATATCAATAACTTCATATTTAGATAAAATGTCAATAAAATCTTTCATTTTATCTTTAACTAACACTGTTACTTGATATTCATCTTGATTGATTATTTCTAATTTTTCCTGACAAAAATTTAAAAGATCTTTTTTATTATGAAAAGTAATTAAAAACTTTTTTTCTTTTTTTAAATTAGCAATTGTATCAATCGTCATAATTCTACCATCTTTAATAATTGAAACAACCGAACATATTTTTTCCACTTCTTCAAAAATATGCGAAGATAATAAAATTGTTTTTCCCAATTCTTTTTCATTTCTAATTAATTCAACGAACTTATTTTGCATTAATGGATCAAGACCACTAGTCGGTTCATCTAAAATTAAAATTTCTGGATCATGCATTAAGGCAACAACAATCCCTAATTTTTGCTTAGTTCCTTTCGACATTTTTTTTATTTTTCCAGTAGTATCTAAATCAAAAAAAGCAATCAATTGTTCAGCTTTTTGCAAATCTTTGATTCCCCGATAAGCAGCCATAAAATCAATAAATTCCCGGCCATTCATATCTGGAACAAAAGCAATCTCTCCTGGAATATAACCGACATATTTTTGAATTTCAGCCGCCTTAGTAAAACAATCCGTTTTTTTAATAAAACAAGTTCCTTTATCTGGTTTTATAAAGCCCATCAAATTTCTAATCGTCGTTGTTTTTCCCGCTCCATTCGGACCTAAAAAACCAAAAACTTCCCCTTTTTTAACCTCAAAAGAAACATCAAAAACACCCCGATTATTTTGATAATCTTTGGTTAAATTTTTAATTTCAATTACAGCCATCTCTTTTCTCCTTTTTTATTAAAAAAAACTTGGTTACCCAAGTTTATTTTGCCTTAACTAAATTATCTGTTTCTAATTGGGCGGTTACTTGATTAAAGTATTGCTCCACTTCAGCTAAATTTTGATAATCACAATCTAACTCTTGAAACATTTCTGGATCAGCCCATAGATTTAAACGAAAATTTTGTAATTCTTCATTAGTCAAGTTTTCTTTATTTACAAAATTATTAATTATTTCTTTTTGCACTTCCACAAAATAACTTTTTTTTGCTTTTTTACGATATTCATAATTGTGATCAATTAAAGTTACTATTTTTGCTAAAGCATTTTGCCGATCAGGATCTAATTCCATTTTATCTTCAATAATATAATTTAAGATTTCTTCCTGACCATAACACTGTGATAATAAATTAATTGCCTCTTCTTCATCAATCAATGCTAAATCTTCAAAATCAAACCTCATTGTATTATTTATAATCAATGAACTTAAACCTTTTTTCAATGCCTCAGACTTATTATTCATCGATGATGCTAATATTTCAACTAACAAATGTTTGCGATAATCACAATCTTGATCCCTGCCCACGACAAGTTCAATTTTTTTATCATCAGTTACCATTATAAGCGGGTCTGGATTTACAAAGCCACTTTCCCTTTTTACTTCCATATGGTCAAACTTCTTAATTGATTCCTCAATTTTTGGCGCGAGTGCTACTAATTGCTCATTTTGTTTTACTTGTTCTAAACAATGATTAATTAGTTGAATTACATCACTTTTAAACTGAGAATCTTGGTTTGACTTTTCACTCATAACACAACCTCCACATATAAATTATTATAGCACAATATCTATCAAAAAGACAGCATTTTTGCTAAATTTTAATGATTTTTTCGATGTTTAATTGCATTTTGCCATGCCTTTTTTCAACTCGGCCAACAAACTTAAAAACTTGATTACTAATCACTTGATTTTGTCGATAAACTTGCGGGAAAACAACTGCTTCGATTTGTGAAAATTCATCACTAATCGTTAAAAAAGCCATTTTATCATTTTGCTTAGTTTTTATTTCGTTTACTTTATCAATTAAACCAATTAAATTTACTTTTTGATCAAAATATTGCTCAATATCTTTTAAATCTAGATGATTATTATCTTTTAACTTATACTTAGTCACTGGATGTTCAGTTAAGTACAAGCCCAAATATTGATATTCTTTTTGTAATAAGTCTTTTCGTAAAAATTCTGGTTCATGTTCAATTGCTGGTTTTAGATTATCATCATTTGCCGCAATAATCAACTCACTATAATTTAATAATTTTTCTTGATTTTTAACCAAGGTCTGGCGGTTAAAGCCCAAATCATCTAATGCTCCTGCATAAACTAAACTCAAAAAACTTTCTTCATCAAAAATATTAACTTTTTGCATAAAATCAAAAATATCTTTAAAAGGTGCTTTTTCTTTTATTTCTAATAATAATTGTTTATTCACTTTTTTAATTAAAGAAAGAGGTAAAAAAATTTCCTTATCTTGACCAAAATATTCTAACTTGCTTTTATTCACATGGGGTGCAACTAATTTTAAATTTCTTTTTTGACACTCCAGTAAATATTCTTTAGTTTTTACTTGACTACCAACAACATTATTTAAAACAGTTGGATAAAAAATAGTTGGATAATGCGCTTTTAAATAAGCCATTTGATAAGCAATCTGCGCATAAGCAACTGAATGGGCTTTATTAAAACCATATTCAGCAAACTTAGCAATCAAAGCAAATATTTTTTTAACTAACTGTTCATCATAACCTTTCGCGAGTGCTCTTTTAACAAATTTTTCTTCCTCAGCTTGCATTGTCTTAATTTGTTTTTTGCTCATTGCTTTTCTTAAAATATCAGCTTCTTTTAAATCATAACCACCCATTTTATGGGCGATTTGCATAATTTGTTCCTGATAAATAATCACGCCATAAGCATCTTTTAAAATTGGCTCTAAATCAGGATGATAATAAGTAATTTTTTCTGAACCTTGTTTGCGTTTAATAAACAAAGGAATATTTTTCATCGGACCCGGACGAAATAAAGCAATTGCCGCATAAACATCAGCAAAAGAAGCTGGTTTTAATTCTCTTAAAAAATTAATCATACCTGGTGATTCAAATTGAAAAACACCTAAAGTATCACCTGTTTGAAATAAACTTAATGTTTTTTGATCATTAAAAGGAATATCATTTAAATCAAAATCAGGGATTTCTTTAATAATATTAGCGATAATCGTTAAATTCTTTAAACCTAAAAAATCCATTTTTAACAAACCTAAATCAGCTAAATCTTCCATTGGAAAAGCTGAAATATATTTTTCTTCCCGCCAAACAAGTGGAATAAACTGATCTAATTCTAAATCACTCATTACAATACCAGCAGCATGCAAAGAAGTATGCCTTTTTAAACCTGCTAATTTAGTTGCAATTTTATACACATCTTTTAAATTATTTTTAACAATATACTCATTTACTTCTGAATTTAAATTTTGCTTTAAACTTAAATTAACATCGAGCATTTTACACAAACCATCGATTTTTTTTAATTCAATTCCTAACACCCGACCAACATCCCGAATTGCTTGTTTCGCACCAAAAGTTCCAAATGTAATAATTGGCGCTACTTTTTTAGAACCATATTTTTCAATGCAATAATTAATTACTTCTTCCCGGCGATAATCTTCAAAATCAATATCAATATCCGGCATCGAAACACGAGCGGGATTTAAAAAACGCTCAAATAATAAATCATATTTTAACGGATCAATTTCAGTTATTGCTAAACAATAAGCAACTAATGATCCGGCTGCACTTCCTCTTCCTGGTCCAACAATAATATTTTGTTTTTTAGCATACAAAACAAAATCTTGAACAATTAAAAAATAATCACAATAATCCATTTCTTTAATTATTTTTAATTCTTTTTTTAATCTTTCAATATATTTTTTCGGAACCATATCGCCTATTCTTAAGCGTAAGCCTTCCCGACAAGCATTTTTTAACACTTCATAACTATCTTCACTAAATTGTGGAATAGTTCGTTTGGGTTTTTTTATTTCAACTTGGCAACTTTCAACTATTTTTTGATTATTCTCCAGATCAATATCTTTTATTTCTTCTGAAAAAGCTAAATGATAATTTTCTTTAATAATCGGTGTCTGATCACAAGTTATCCCCTTTTTAATTGCGATAATATAACGTAGATATTTTTTATCATCTTTTTTTAAATATAAACAAGGTCGAAAAAAAACAATATTATTGCCGGTTAATTGTTTTTTCTCATCTAAGTCACCCACCCCTTGATAAATATCAACAAAAATTTTATTTAAATGATCATATAAATGATTAGCTGAAAAGGGAACCACGCAAATTAAATTTTGACAATTAGTTAAATCATCAAAATTAACTTCTTTTAACATATTTAATTGAATTAATTCTAAATATCCTTGATAGTTTTTAGCATATAAAGCAATTTTTTGTTCTTCAATTGTTATTTCACAACCAATAATTGGTTTGATATTATTTTTTAAACATTTAGTATAAAATTCATAAACACCAAATAAATTATCATCAGTAATTGCCAAAGCAGTTAAATTATTATCCTTAGCATAGGCGATTAAATCATCTATTTTTATTAAGCTAGATAATAAAGAATTATCCGTTTTTATATATAATGGTGCAAACAATTTATCACCCGCCATCTTTTTTTAAATAGTATCATATTAATTTTTGATAGTCAAAAACAATCCTAATATTTAATAATAAAAAATAAAATATGTTTTCAATTGAAATATAAATCTTTGTTTGTTATAATTACTTTAGGTGATACTATGGAAGCAATTATTTTGGGCTTGTTGATTTTTATTTTTTTGGCCACCTTTTTATTATGGTATATTTTAACTTATAATCATTTTCAAGAATACTTAATTCAAATTAATGAAGCCGAGTCACAAATTGATAGTATTTTAAGAAAACGCTTTGATTTATTAAATAAATCAATTAATATTATTAAAGCACATACCGAAATTGAAGAAGAAATTTTGCCAGAAATTGTTAAACTTCGTTCCCGAAAATTAAGCAATTTTGAACTTGATCGGAAACTATATGATTGTATTAATGAATTTGAACTTTATAAAGAAAAATATGAAACTTTAAAAACAGTTGATAGTTTTTACAAAATTGATCAAGATTTAAATGACTCGGAAATTGAAATTATTGCCGCCCGAAAATATTACAATGATACAATCACTAAGTTTAATCGCCTAGCGCAAACTTTTCCAAGTGTGATTATTGCAAAATTATACAAACTTCATCATCGTGATTTTTACGACGAAAAAAACACAACTGATGAACACAATTGTAAATTATAGATTTTCTATAATTTTTTTTCTAAATAAATAGCCCAAAACTATTGCACAAAAAGTTCCAATCATAATTAAAGAATAATCTGTTGTATCTTCCTCTAATGCTTCTAATTCTTTTTCCAATTCATTAATCTGAATAATATATTCCCCTTCTCGTGAATATTGATAATTTTCTCTAGCAAAACTAGCAATATAACTAGGATCATCTAGTTTTTTTATTTCTTGCCGTAATTCTTGTTGTTCTTTTACTAAAGCATTAAGTTCTGCTTCTAAAGTTTGTGCTTCATTTTGCAAAGCAATTAAATGGTAAGTTGATGAAATAGCAACATAGAAAAAATAGCAAATTAAAATTATCGAAATAGTTCCGAAAGTCGCTAAACGTAATTTCCCTTTTTTACTAATTTTCCTCTTGGCCATATTATCACCTAATTTTATTATAACATAATTTTTTTTTTTGCATAAAAAAACTGTAATAACAACTTTTGTTTTACAGTTTCTTTTGAGAAATTATTCTTCGTCTTCTTCTTCGCGATTGTAAGCTTCTAAAATTGCAGTTTCAAACATTTGTCGAGTTTCTTGATTTGTTGGATGAGCAATATCACGATAATCGCCATTAGGTGTTTTACGGCTTGGCATTGCAATGAAAAGACCATTATCACCTTCAATTACTTTAATGTCATGAATTGCAAAGCAATCATCAATTAAAACCGTCGCGATACCTTTCATTCTTGAATCTTCTTTCTCAAATTTTCGAACTCGTACTGATGTAATTTCCAAGTTTATCTCTCCCTTCCAGTACTAAAACTACTTAAATTATATACTATAATAGCGATTTTTGCAATACTTTTGCCGAAAACAAGTAATTTATCGATATTTTATATTTTTCTAGATAATATTTTTTCTTTTTCCAAATCACATTTTTCTTGACAAATATTATCGCTTATTCGACAAGGAAATTCATTTTCAAATAATATTTTCATTAAAAATTGATCACGTAAACTCAATTGATATTGGTAATTTTTTAATGTTTCTTTTACTTGATTAAATAATTCTAATTGCGATGAAATACACATTGTATTTTCGATTTTCATTAAAAACTGTTCCAAAGTACCAGATTCAATAATTTCAACTAACTGACCTTGCGGAATATAATTACTAACTTTTTCAAGATCTTTCTGCCATTCTTTTTTTAAATCTTCTTTTTCAACAATTAATGGCGGAATATAAAATTGGTTTTTTTCTTCATCAGGTAAAAAATAATGATTATCATTAAAATTAATTTCATAATTTAAAAAACTATCTTTTTGTGCTTCAGCTAACTGCGCAAATGATCACAAATACTTTGTGACATAAGTAGCATTAAAATGTTCTCTTTTTTCCTCTTTTGCAAATAGTAAGAATTCATGATTAACATTTGATAATTCTTTATTTATTAATTTAGCTTGTTCAAAACAGCCCAATAAATCATGAACATATGGTGATAATTTTTTTTCTAATTCATTCTTTTCTTCTTTTTTTAATAATTGTTGTAAAGCAACGATATTCTTATTTAAATGACTTAATGAACTTGTGTAAATTATATCCGTTGGTGCAAAAACTGAAACCATGTAAGCAGCGTTTTGTTTTGCTAAAGCATCTATATTGCCATTAATACTAAATTCTGCATCTATTTGCTTTATTTCATCAAAAAAAATTTCTCGCCATTTTTCAAATAATTGATATTCAATATCCGAAATATTTTCCTTACTTAAATCAAAATTATTTTTTTCATTCATAATTACTGATTTTTCATTATTTAACAAAATTTTTAAAAAAAGTGGCATGTTTTTAAAATACATACTAACATTGAGATGTTGAAAATAATCTTTTTTTCCATCCCAAATCGCAACATTTTCTTTATAATCAATCGCCCTCGCAAAGTTAAAGGTATTATCTTCCTCAACAAATGGCGTATGTTTTAATAATTTCAGTTCAATTTTTTTCATTTAATCCCCCTAATATAAAAATTTTTAAATATCTTTTTTTAATAATTCATAAAAAGCCATCGCCGCCTCAACATGTTCTTGACCCTTAACCAAAATAATTTTCATTTGATTATTTTCATAACGAACGGTTGCTATTTTTACATCATCAATATCGGCTTCATTTATTAAATATAAATATTGTTCATCATTTAAAAAAACAGTTTCAATAACTATATACTTTTTTTTATTATCCAAAGTTAATAATTGGTTTTTTTCTATTCCCATCGATTTAAACCAAGTAATGTATATTGTTTATTTTTTTTGTTTTCGTGATATCGTTTATAAGTTTCTTGAATGTATTCGCCAGTATATAATAACTGCACACCATTAAACATGAAACTAATATTATTTAAATGATTTGGAGTTTCCACCCCCATTGCTCTTAAACTTAAAACCGTTGTTGGTAAGATAGAGGCCAGGAGAAACTTTTTTAAAAATTTACAATCATATTGTCGCCTTTCTTCAAGATCAGCTATTTTTTCTACTTGTTCAACTACAAATTCATCTTTTTCCATAGTATCACTTCCTTCGCCCCTATTCTACTCTATTTTTTAAAAAAGTCAAAATTGATATTAATTAAGCTTTTTTTCCAAAATCTTTTTCTTCACTTGTTCATTAATTACATCTAATTTGCCATTTTTTCTAACTATTAAATCAATATCATCAAAATTATTAATAATTTGCTTTTGATAAACTAAATTCAAACCATCAGTTGCTAAAAAAGCATCCCCAATTATTTTTTCTATTTCATCAGAAACTACTATCTCTTTTAAACTAGCACAACCGCTAAAAACTAATGATTCTATTTCTTTTACTTTTAAAAATTTTATTTTTTCTAATTTAAGACAAGACTCAAACATTCCTTCTCTTAATAAAGTCAACTGATCTGATAAAATCGCTTTTTCTAAACTAGCACAACCAGCAAAACAGTAAATCCCAAAATCAACAACATTTTCTAAACCTTTAATTTCTGATAAATTTGTACAACCAGCAAAAGCATAATTACCAATTTTTTTAACATTGTTTAAATCTATTTTTTTTAAATTAAAACAATACATAAAGGCTTCATCAGGTATTTCAATTATATGATCCGGAATCACAATTTCTTCTAAATCAGAACAAAAAGAAAAAACACCTTTACTAAGTTTTGTGATTTTTGGATTAATTTTATATGTTTTGTTAATAATTTCCTCATTTAAAACTTTTTCTAATACCATTTTTCCCCCAAAGATTAATATTAGGTTTTATTTTAACATATTTTCATAAAAAAAGAACTATTAAATAGTAATAGCTCTAATTTTTTTAATCTTCACTGGGCATTCTAGTTCTGACAACTTTTCGCAATTCATAATTCTTAATTTTTTCAGCATAATTCAATGCTGTCATTTTTTGTTTATCTTTTTTTAAATAATCAGCGTCATTATCTAACAACAAATTTAATATCCGAATATTTTGTTTTAAAACTGCCAACATCAATGGCGTTTGACCTTGTTTATTTTGATAATTAACATCTGCTTTTTCTTTTATTAATAGCTGAACCATTTCATTTCTATCTTCCTCTATTGCAAAAGTTAATGGTGTTTTATCATCAAGAAAAACATGATTAACATCTATTCCTTTTGCTAATAAATCATAAATTCGTTTTTCATTTGCATCAATAATTGCAAATCTAAATGCGTTTAATAACGTATCTGGGCATTTATCAATTTTAGCAAAATATTCAATAATTTCATGTCGATATCTTCGATAAGCAAAAAGAAATGATCCGGCTAAGATTAATAGAACAAATAATAAAATAATGTTATCACTATATTCAACAAAATTTCTTCCCTCTAATAAAAATACCGCAATTCCAATGCCATGCCAAATTAAAAAGAAAAACGCTAACATATTTAAAATTTCCATTATAAAACTACCAACTAATGTTAATGGATAATAAAGGCCAAAGCGAAAATATAATAAAGCAAAAAACAAAAAAAATAACGCAACTGTTATTACATAACTTTCCTTAGTGAAATTAATTTCTTGTGCATACCCATAACTTCCAACCGCCATCATAATCACAAAAAGAAGAATAATATAACCAAAATATTTAGCAATTAGTTGATCTGCCTTTTCGTCTTCGGTTTTATTTAGATCATTTCCAGGTAAATATTGAACTTTTTGAATAATATCCATAATTCTTTCAATTATTATAATATGCATATTTCCATCCCTTCCTTTTATTATTATAACATTAATTTTAAAAATCAACTCTAAAATAAATAATAATTTTTCTTCATTAAAAAAACCTATAAAAAATAATTTATAAGTTTTAAAAATCATTTGGTGGAGTTGAGGGGAATTGAACCCCTGTCCGAAAATAAAGACAATTAGATTTCTACAAGTTTAGTTAGTTATCAAATTTCCTAAGTAAGTAGAATTAACTAACAAACTACTTAATTAGTAGCTTATTATTATTCATTATTATCCATAAGCAAAATAATAATATATCTCTTTTAATCGAACTTCTTTTAGATCTCAAGAGAAAAGATCTAGAGAAGTAGTGTTTATAACACTACAGTTAGGCGTAAGCCACCCCATAGTTTGGTTGAGAACCAAAAACACTTGCTAAAACATTTTTGCCAGTTATTTTTCTGGTAAACTTAACGCGCTTAACGACTTGCCATCTAATTTCTTAATATTTCCGTCGAAGCCAAAGCAACCCCGTGGATGAATTATAACATTTTTTTTATTTCTTGTAAAATCATTAAAAATTGCTTTTTTCAAAATCACGAACATCTTTATCAATTTGTTTTTTAATATCCGCCTCTTTCAATGCTTGCCGTTTATCAAATTGCTTTTTTCCTCTAGCCATTCCTAATAAAACTTTAACTTTATTCCCCTTAAAATATAATTTCAAAGGAATTAAAGTATAATTATTTTCTTTGACATTGCTTGTTAATTTCGAAATTTCTTTTTTATGCATTAGTAATTTTCTAGTTCTTGTTTCTTCATGATTAAAAATATTCCCCTTTTCATAAGGTGCAATATGCATATTTAATAAGAACAACTCACCGTTTTTAATTAAACCATAACTATCTTTAATATTAACATTACCAAGCCGAATTGATTTAATTTCCGTGCCAACCAAAACAATCCCGCATTCAAAAGAATCAATTATTTCATAATCAAAATAAGCTTTTCTGTTTTTTATTTCCATTTTAATCCTCCTTAGCAACTACAAAATCAATTGTTTTGGCCTCTTTAGAAGCGCTTTTAACAACTACTTTAATCTCATCTCCTAAACGATATATTTTCTTTTTTCCACGACCACGTAATGAAAAACTACTTTCTTCAAAATAATAATAATCATCGTCTAAATCATCAATCCGAATTAATCCTTCAATCCCTTTATCAATTTCAACAAATAAACCAAAGCTCATTACACTACTAATGATTCCCTGATACTCTTCACCAATATGATTCATCATATACTCAGCTTTTTTCATATCAGTTACTTCTCTTTCACACTCAAGCGCCGCTCTTTCTTTATGTGATGATTGGTCCGCAATTAATAATAACTGTTTTTGTGATTGAGCAATTACTTTTTTACTTATCTCTTTTTTAAATAAATATTTTCGTAATAAACGATGAACAGTTAAATCAGGATAACGCCTAATCGGTGAAGTAAAATGTGTATAACATTGACTGGCTAAACCAAAATGACCGATATTTTCTGGATCATACACTGCTTTTTGCATACTTCTTAATAATAAACGCGAAAATATTGGAAATTCTTTTTTATTATCTAATTGATTTAAAATCTCTTGCATATCACTTGATTTAAAGTTTTTAATATTTCTTGGAACATTAACATTATATCCTAAAATTCTCGCAAAATTAAGAAAATTAGTAATTTTTTCTGGTTCTGGTTTTCCATGAACTCGGTAAATAAACGGTAATTGCAAATGAAAAATTGCTTCGGCCACTGTTTCATTAGCCGCAATCATAAAATCTTCAATTAATTTTTCACCAGTTTTTTGTTCACGCAATTTAACATCAATAGCTTCACCTTGCTCATTCACAATTATCTTTGCTTCATCAATTGCAAAATCGATATAGCCCCTTCTCTCTTTCTTTTTTCTTAATATCTTTGCTAATTTATTCATTGATTTCAATGTTTCAACAAACGATTGATATTCTAAAACACTTTTATTTTCTTCTAAAATAGCATTAACCTTATTATAAGTCATTTGCATTTGTGATCTAATAACACTTTCAAAAATTTCATAATCAACTACTTTACCATTTTGATCAATTTCCATGACACAACTCATTGCTAAACGATCGACTTTCGGATTTAAAGAGCATATGCCATTCGATAATTTATGGGGGAGCATGGGGATAACCCGATCTGCTAAATATAAACTTGTTGCTCTTTTAAAGGCATCTTCTTCAATAGCGCTATTTTCACTTACATAATAACTAACATCAGCGATATGTACTCCTAATAAATAATTACCATTTTTTAAAACTTCCAAAGATAAAGCATCATCAATATCTTTGGTATCGTCACCATCAATCGTAAAAATCATTTTATCCCGTAAATCACGTCGATTTTTTATTTCACTTTCCGTTACTTGGCTTGCAACTTGATTAACTTCCTTCATTGTTTTATCTGAAAAAACATCTTCTAAATTATATTTATAAACAATTGCTAAAACATCAACTCCCGGATCATTTTTATGACCTAAAACTCTAATTATTTCACCATGATAATAATTATTTTTTATTTTTTTAGCAATTTTAACTAAAACCTTACTACCATTAACAGCGCCCATTATCTTATCTGAATCAATAATAATTGTTAAATTAACTTTATCATCATCTAACAAAACTCGACCCTTTCCACGACGAAAATAAAAATCACCAACTACTTGTTTTAAATTTCGCTTAACTACTTTTAATACTCGACCTTCTAGTCGACCACCTCCACCTAATATTTCTAAAATAACTTCATCATCATGAATCGCCCCATTTAAATTTTTTTCACTAACAAAAACATCATCCTCACCATCAACCACCACAAATCCAAATCCCCTTTTATGGCCGATTAAGCGACCTTTTTTTAAATGCGATTCAGTAAATAACATATATTTTTCTTTTTTAGTTTTATATACCAAAAAATCTTCTTCTAACTCATTTAAAACATCACTTAAAATTTTTAATTCTTTTTTATTATTAATTTGCAATGTATTTTTCAAATCAGAAAAACTAACGGCCTTTTTGCTTTCATCTAAATAATCTAAAATTTGTTCTTTCATGTAACACCTCATCTTTATTATAAAGGAATTCCTATCTAAAATATAGTCCAATTAAAAAAAATTAATCTTTTTGATTAATTTCTTCTTGTTGTGATGGCACATCCCAACTATAACGAAAATTCAATATTATATTCCAAATTGACACGATAATAATAGTTAATACCTTGGCAAAATAAGGATCCAGACCTTGTGATTGAACCATCCAACTTAAAATAAGCGTATGCAACAATAACCCGCTTAAACAAATTAAATTAAACTTCCAAAAGCGCATTCCTTTACGATATAATCCCGGAGTTTTTTTTGCTAAATCACCAAACGTCCAACGATCATTCCAAAAGAAATTATTGATAATTGCTATTTCAGCTGATAAAAAAGCACTAATCGCTACATGAAAATCAAAAAAGGTCAGTAAAATAAAAAATGCAAACATATCGACCGCAAAACCAGTTAACCCAACAGCAATCCATTTTTTTAAACGTAATATCGGCCAGGATGCAACTTGTAGTTTTAATAAATGCCAAACATATTGTAAATATTGCTTATTATTAATTTTACTTTTACCACCAACTCTTACATCAAATCGGTAACCAACTTCGGTAATCTTTTTAATCCTACCACGCGCAATAACTTCCAACAATATCTTATAGCCAATAGGTTTCATTTCAATATTTTCAATGACTGAACGTTTCAACATAAAATAACCACTCATTGGATCAGAAACACGCTTAACAATTTTGGGCAGGACAAAACTGCCGATTATCCGAGCAACTTTAGAAATAGTTTTTCGCTTAAAACACAAGTTGTCATAACCGCCACCTTTAGCACAACGGGTCGCAACTACTAAATCATTTTTTTCAATTAAATCTAACATTTCAAGTAATGGTTCTAATGGATGTTGTAAATCACCATCCATCACCGCTAAATATTTACCTCTAGATATCTGCCAACCGCGCATTACCGCTGTTGCTAATCCTTTTTCTTTTTCTCTTCGAATAACTTTAATATTGTCTCGTTCTTTTTCAAAATCTAGAACCTTCTGCCATGTCTGATCCTGACTATCATCATCAACAACGATAATTTCATAATCATTAGGTAATTTTTTATCTAATAAAATTAACAATCGTTCCAATAAAATGGCAATATTTTGCGCTTCTTCCAAAGTAGGAATAACTATCGATAAAGATATCTCCGGATTTTTTTCAGTTAAAATATATGGCCCGGTTAATTGTTTAAGTAATTTTTTTGACACTTTATTCCTCCTAAATTAACGGAACAAAAAATATAAAGTCGCAATAAAGGCCAGTTGAAACATGACCAAAATAATTGCTAAAACCCAAATATTTGAAAAGCCACGTTCTTCGCCTTCTAATGATTTTCCATAACGGCCAGCACTAGGGTGGGTTCCTAATGTTTTGACATTAGCCTTTTGATCAACAATTTTATCACTAACACCCATTAATTCAACTTTATCATCTTCTTTTTCTTGCATTCTTCTTAATTCTAATAATTGTTCTTTTAATTTGAGAACTCTTTCTCGCTCGGTCATTTCCTTTTCATTTTTAGTCATTTTCTTCTCCTTTCAAAGGTTTTTCAATCTCTACCCGACTAATTGAATCAAATTTTTTAGTTATTTTATCGGTGGTTGTATGAATTTCTTTAACATCTCGCGTAACCGAATCAATGCTTCTTGATAATTTATCCCAACGTTCTTTATATCTTTTAAACTCAGCATCTAAAATATTTAATTCCTGATATATAATATTCGCATATTTATCACGTTCAATATTTTTTAAAACAATTTGGACTGTTGTTAAAGTACTCATTAGTGTTGTTGGTGATGCAACCCAAACTCTTTTTTTATAAGCATATTCAACTATATCTTCATGATAAGCATACATTTCGGCATAAATGGCTTCTGCTGGAATAAACATAATCGCTTGGTCAGAGGTTTCATTAGTAATAATATATTTGCTAGCAATTGCATCAATATGTGTTTTTAAATCATTTTTAAATTTTTTCTGTAATTCTTTCTTTTCGTCGCCTTTACTTTCAACCATTTTACGATAGTTTTCCAAAGGAAACTTTGAATCAATTGCCACAATTCCTAATGGAGATGGCGCAAATAATACACAATCAACAACTTTGTTGTTATTAAAAGTATATTGCATTTGATAAATTTGATCATTTTTTTCACCAAACACACTAGCCATAATATTTTTTAAATTAATTTCACCAAAAGTACCACGCGCTTTTTTATCCGTTAATACATCCTGCAAAGAAACAATATTAGTTGATAAGCTGTCTATTTTTTTCTGTGCTTCATCAATTTTGCTTAACCGCTCTAAAATTGATGAGAAAGTTTTATTAGTTTCAGCAAAATTACTATCTAAACGTTGCTGAACACGTTCATTAATGTAATTTAAACGATAATCAATTTTTTCATTTAATTTATCAAAATCTTTGCTTAAATCACGCGAAAAATTACTCCGAAAATCAGCAAATTCTTTAATCAGCCCCGTTTCTAGTTTTCCCATTCTTTCAACCATATCATTGTTATTGTTTTTTCTTAATAAAACAATTAATAAAATGGTAATTAAAACAATAATTATAATACTCAATAAAATAATTTCCATAATTTTTCCTCTCTTCAGTATATCACTTTTACAATAGATTTTCAAACAAACTATTAACAAAAAAAAAGAGTTTTTTACTCTTTTATCTCATTTTTGATAATGTTTCTTCATCGAGGTCGAATGGTTTATATTTTTGCCGAATCATTTCCATTACTGGCTCCATTTCATAACCAAATTGCGGTTTTCCCTCTAAATCACCTGAACGATAATTCATTTTTTCAAATTTTTCCATATAAATTCGATAAATTGTTTCTAATTCTGCCATTTCTTCAACATTATCATAAAAAGCATCACTATTATCTCTTTCTAATTGTCGAATATGCAAACCAACTGATAACAATTTTTTTAACAAGTTTTCTTTGAGAAACTGTGCTTTCGGTTGATCATTTAATGGCTGATATTCACCAATTTGAGCACGCATCGATAATTCATCTAACAGCGAAATAATTGGATCATCAATTGTTACTAACTCATTTTGATTATCCCGCAAACTAAGAAAATCTAGTTTCCGTAACGCACTCATCTGACTCATTCCTTCATATGCAGTTTGTAAATCTTCATCGATTGGATATTTGTTTTCCGTATCAGCTACATTTTGGGCATAAGCTTCTTTACCAATTTCAATATATAATTCTGTCATTTCATAAAGATTTGGATCACTAATATTAGGATTTTCCTCAATCCATTTGTTAATACCTTTAATTTTATCTTTTAACATTTCACATCTAACCTTCTTTCTATAATTTTATTTAATCATCACCAAAGAAATCGTCAAAAAATTGATCATCAGTTACAAATTCAGTCTTTTTCGTTTTGATATTTTCTTCATTTTTTTCAAAATCAGATTGTTTTTTATCTTCTTTCTTTTTTGGTTCTTTTTGAACATTCACATCTTTTTTTGCATCTTTATCAAATTCAACCTTTGGTTCAGAGAATTTTTCTTCTTTTTGATTTTCTTCAATCTTTGGTTCAGAAATTGCTTCTTCTATTTCATCATCAATATCTTCTAAATTATCTAAATCCATAAAATTTTCAGCATTTCTTTGAACTTTTTCTTCTGGTTTTAAATTACGGTCACTACCCGTTATTGTTTTTTTCCTTTTTTCCGCTTCTTCTTTTTCAAGTTCAGCTATTTTTTCATCCATTCTTTGAATCAAAGCATCCAAATCAACACCCTTATTTGGTGGTTTTTGCGTTGACTGTCCTTGTTGTATACTAGTTGGTCTTTGGGGGCCTTGTTGTATCCCTGGTTGTTTTTTTTCTAAAGATTTATTAGCCTCGGCAAAAAGATTTTTTCTTTTTTCTTCAACAAATTTTTTAATATCAAAAACAGCAATTGAATTTTTCGGGCGAACTATATATTCAGCTTTAACCGTTTCTTGACCCCAATCAATTTTAAAATTAGGCGTCAATTTTGTCTTATATGGCATAAGGCGACCATGTAAAATAACTGCTTCCCATTTTTTCAAACGTTGTAAATCACTAACGGAAATTAAAGGTTTTGAATCAACTTTATCTTTATCGCCTTTTTTTTCTTCTCCACATAATTTGCTAATTTCCTCTAAAGCAGCTAATTCTGTACTAATTAAATAAACTAAATTACCACAATTGCCCTTAATTGTTTCACCATTTTCTTTCCCATAAACTTGATATAATAGCGAAAAATGACTTTTTAGACAAA
This sequence comes from Mollicutes bacterium, assembly GCA_003560455.1. GTDB lineage: Bacteria > Bacillota_I > Bacilli_A > RF39 > UBA660 > CSSED10-109M. Next base: position 82 of record PWIL01000151.1, on the reverse strand, counting down.
TAAAAGGGGTTGTTTCATATATTTTTATATTCATGATATATTTAAAGTAAGATAAACATGAAAAAAACAAGCATCATTATTT
>PWIL01000008.1 GCA_003560455.1 Mollicutes bacterium | reverse complement strand
GGCCATCGCGGAAAGTGACCAAACTGATCCTGTAGAAAGTAATCCTGCCGAGGTCACGGTAATCAGAGATATGGAATTACATATTGTTTCTGTGGATCATGTGCTTTGTCATGGCGAACATACCGGCATTGCCACTGTTGAAGCAATAGGTGGATTACCCCCTTACAGCTATATTTGGTATACCGATCCTGTTCGAACCGGAGCAACAGCCTACCAATTGCCTGCCGGAACCTACGTGGTGATGGCTACAGATGCGTTGGGCAGTACTGCAGAAACAACCGTTACCATTGCACAACCAGATGCACAATTGGATGCCATGACGCTGGTCTCCAATGTATCATGCAACGGGGAAGCTTCAGGGTCAATTCTGGTGGATGTTTATGATGGGACTCCTCCATATACATTCTTGTGGAGCAATGGCGATACTTCACAAAACCTTGAAAATGTATTTGCAGGAATTTATACGCTTCAGATTACAGATGCCAATGGTTGTGAACTCTCCATACAGGAAGAAATCACAGAACCACCAGCATTGTTTTTAATCGATATTATGATTGAAGACGTATTGTGTAAGGAAGACTCCCTGGGATCAATTGACTTTACAATCATAGGTGGTGTTCCTCCGTATGAATACCTATGGAACAATGGTCGGACAACCCGATCGCTAAATAACATGCCCGGTGGGTTGTATGAAGTGACTATTGCCGATGCCAATAACTGCGTCCATGTGTATGAATTTGAAATCGGATACCAACACGAAGACTGTGAGGTCAGGGTACCTGAAGGCATCTCCATGAACCGAAGCGGCTTCAATGACATCTGGATTATCAACGGATTGCAAAGGTACCCAAACAACAAAGTACAGGTCTTTAATCGCTGGGGAACCCTCGTTTATGAAGCCCGGCCATATGAAAATGACTGGGATGGAACGCCAAACAGGGGAAGAATACTCACAGAGTCCGATGGAAAACTACCGGCTGGAACCTACTACTGGATCATTCAGTTGGATCCAAACCTGGACCCATTATCAGGCTTTATTTATCTGGGCAGATGATCCACAGGATCACAATAATAACGACAGGACATGACATGTCAAACCAAAGTATAGAATAATGAAACACCCATGTCGAAGATTTTTGACACACAGGGGGATGATTATAAGTAAGCTCGAAGGAAGAAGATAGGAGTTAGAGGGGAGAGGTGAGAAAAAAGAAAATCTAACATCTAACCTCTAACTTCTAACATCCATTCGGCATCTTAGGCATAAACACAAAACGCAGACATTCAAACACCTACGAAATTATAAACGCATGAAAAAGATAAGAATAATCATTGCCCTGGCAGGACTGCTGATCGCCTCATTGGCTCAGGCCCAACAGGAACCCATGTACGGGCAATACATCTTTAACAGCTCTGTATTGAACCCTGCACAGGCCGGTGCAGAGAAATTAAGCCAATGGGGTGTGCTGTCACGCTTCCAGTTTGTTGGTATCAAGGGAGCTCCCAATACCAATACGGCATATGTAAACCTAAAGCTTCCCCGGCAATTGGGCCTGGCTGTCGGGTTGTATCAGGACAAACTCGGCATTGAGGAACATTTCCAGCTGCAGGCAGACCTGGCATACCACGCCAGGCTATCTGACAGTTGGAGGCTCTCGGCAGGAATCAGGGTAATGGCCTCAAACCATAACTTTAATTTCAGAAAACTTGAACACCTTGAACCCGGAGACCCTTACTTCGCTGAAAACATTACTTCCGGGATACTACTCAATGCAGGCGCCGGCCTGTTGTTATCCTCGCAAAGGTCCTTCTTTGGTTTGGCAATGCCAAGGGTGTTTGGCAAAGACATGCAAATCTATGATCCGGGTAACTACCTGTTTTTTAATGAAAAAAACCGCCACCTGTTTGCTTATGCCGGCACGAATATCCCACTCTCCCACTCCATTGTATTTGTGCCAAGTACTTTGCTTAAATATGCCGATGATGCCCCTCTGCAGCTTGATATGAATACCATGTTTGTATTTGATGATGTATTTTCCTTTGGACCCCTACTTAAATCAAACCTGTCAGATGGCTGGGTGGATGCTTTAGGCTTTCTTATCGGATTGCAATTGGGTGAAAATTGGTATTTTGGATATGTGTTTGAACATCCAACCAATAACCTGAACATTGTCACAAAGCAAACCCATGAAGTATCACTGAGATTTATCTGGGGCGAGCAAAAAGACAGGTTCCGGTCGCCAAGATACTTTTTCTAAATCCTATTCAACAGTATATTAAGCTTGTGAAACAAAATCAAAAAAATTGCAGGGTCGAACCTGAAAAAAAATATAGAAAATGAGAACCATACAACGCAAATCATACTTATTGCTGCTAACACTTTTGTGTCCTGTTCTTATTGCCAATGCCCAATACAGAACGGCCACGGACAATATCATCGGACTGGATCTAAAGCAGGTGGAAAGAGTCTACCAAAGAGCACTGCAAAGAGGAGATTCCTCCCTGACCGTAAAGTATGCAGAGGCACTTTTTGTCAAAAGTGAATTTCAAAGAGCTTTTGAAATGTATCAAAGAGCCGACGCTCTTGGGCAGATAGAGACAATCTACCAGAAACGCGACTTCCAGCATGCTGCTTTGCGCATTGGAAAACAATCGCCTTATGCAGAAAACACAGGATACTTTTCCAATGAATTGGATTGGATTGTAGATGTAAATACATTCTGTGCAAACTCTCCCCAGGAAGACTTTGCCCCTTTTTACTGGAGAGACATCCTGTTTGTTACTTCATCCAGGGGAGAGGATAACCAACAATACCTGTTCACAGGCAACCCTTTTCTTAACGTCCATGCTTTTATTCACGATTGCATCAGCGCAAATCTCCCCGATGCTCTGCCAAGACATATCAACACCCCAAACCACGACGGCCCAATCGCCATATCGGAAGATGGAAACCTGTTTGTCATTACCAGAAATCATCTCAAAGAGTCATCAGATGGAATAAAAAACCTTTACCTTGATTATTATGTCAGGGAGGCAAACAGGTGGGGCGACAGCAAAAGATTCCCTTTGTTTGATACAGAATTCTCCGTACAGCATCCCTTTTACTCTGACCCGGACAGCACACTCTACTTTTCTTCCAATAAGGAGGGTGGTTATGGTGGGTTTGACCTCTATAAGGCAAAATGGAACGGAACAAGCTGGGAAGAACCCGTTAACCTTGGCCCCGAGATCAACTCACCCTACGATGAGGTCTTCCCGGCAATATCCCCCGATGGAGACCTTATCTATTCAACAAACCATATTGAAACCAATGGCGGACTTGATTTGGTTGTAGTCCAAAATGACACCAGGTATCTGCTACCCGAACCTTTTAACACCAATCACGATGACTTCTCCATTGCTTTTAAAGACAGTAGATCAGGGTATTTTGCATCCAACAGAAGCTTTCAGGGGTTTACAGATGATCTTTTCACATTTAATATCCATATTCCTGAATATGACTTTTTTGTGGAAGTGCTGGATGAACAAACCCGGCAGCCCCTGGAAAATGTCTTAGTGGTATACGCTGCGGAACCGGCCGAAGGGGAACTGTTTAGCTCCGAACAAGGCATGGGGTTCCTGCATACAGGAAGAAAAGAGATGCATGAGTATGCATTCAGCATTTCAAAAGATGGATATGAGTCCAAAAGCATTAATTCAAATGATTTTATAAAAAGAGACAGCACATTTGTGCTTACCCTGTTGCTAAAAGAGATTTTTCCCGAAGGACAATTTATTGTTTATTTTGACAACGACAGGCCCGATCCCCGGTCAACAAGACCTGTCACGAACCTCTCTTATGAACAAACATTCCAGTCTTTTATGGCCCGAAGGGATGATTATTACAACAAAAGCATCAATACAAGGGAAGAATTAGATACATTTTTTCAAGAAGTTCAGCAAGGAATGGAAGAGTTAACGCAATTGTCTCAATTTCTGGAAGAGGAATTACAAAAAAACAGGCATTACACCATTACCTTTACATCGCATGCCAGTCCACTGGCAAGCAGCAATTACAACCTGGCATTATCCAAACGTCGTTTTGCATCCGTTGAAAACTTCCTGAAAAGCTGGGAAGAAGGCGCCTTGAGCCAATTCATCAATCTGGGCTTACTGAACTATGGAAACAACCCCTTTGGTGATTCGCTCGCCAGTCCCAATGTGTCTGCCGACAGTCGTGACCTGGCAAGGTCTGTATACAGTATAGAGGCAGCAAGGGAGAGAAGGGTAACTATTTCCTGGCGTAGGATCAGAAGCGATGATAACAGTTTGTTTCAGAAAACACCAGAAACAAATGAAGCTCATGATCTGACCGAAACACATGTTGATCAGAAAACATCAGAACAAACAGATAAGGGTCATATTTTCAGTGAATCAAAAAAAAAAAAGACCAGATAACACCTAAAAAAGTCTATCATATAATTGTAGGTAGCTTTTCAAGTAAGGAGGCAGCTGAAGCAGAAACTAATAGGCTTCAGACTCACTACAAAACCAATACAAACATTCTAAAAAGAACAGAGAATGGAGTTTTTCGAATAAGTTATGGTGTTTATGCCTCTATGACTGATGCTGAAGCCGCTTTATCCAGCATCAGATTAAATGTCAACCCCCAAGCCTGGATACTGGTGGAGTAAAAATTACTAAAAAATCAAAACATCCTCTCTCCGTATTTGTTATTCATGTAAATTTGCATCCGTATTTGGCAGATTGAGATATGAACAAAGCAACTACGTGGAATAAAATTTTGGTCACCATTGCCCTTCCGGCGCTGATGTTCCTATATTTCAACCAGTCAGCCAACTGGCACTACCACATCACGGAAGACGGCTTCATCGTTGAACACGCCCACCCTTTCTCAAACAGCATAATCCCGGGAACCCCCTTTCAGGACCACGAACACAGCGACGCAGAATACCTTTTCCTGGCAGAGATGATGCATAGCTTAGGACTGGTATTTGTTGTTTTACTGTTGATTGGGCTTCTGTTACAATCTAAAAAACAGTCTTCCATTCTTACCATACCCGCCTTCGTTCCTGAGAATGGAACGCAACCCATCATTCCGCGCGGGCCACCGCAGCAAACCGCTTAATCATACCCCTTTTTTTCTGTGTCTTCTCATGCTGACAGATATTTGAGGTTGGATGTTAGAGGTTGGAATAACCAG
>PWIL01000108.1 GCA_003560455.1 Mollicutes bacterium | reverse complement strand
TTTTCTGCATCATTTCCGGTTAATATTATGTTCGAAATATTGACATTCTTATTGTCTCCCACATTTTTATCTGAAAATTGAGCTACAAGTTCACTCTCATCTATGGACACATCATCACCCTCTTCTATGCCTTGAAGAGTGCCGAAATTACTGATGATGGCTGATGTGTTTCCATCATAAGTTTTATCGGCAACTTCAAGACCTTCAATAAATAATTCAATTTTATCAGTAACGGTTAGCTCCCCTCGCTCATAACTAATTTCATAGTTATCAAGCCCGGTTCCCACTGCATCTGAAATTAATATTGGATAAGTGCCAATTGCGGCTCCGGCAGGTGCACCCGTACTTGTAATAGTTGCACTGTTAACTTCATCAATTTCATTATCAACCAGCCCTACTTCAGAAAACTCATTTCCCGTAAATGTAAAAACTAACCCAACAACCTTTATCTGGTCATCAGCTGTAATGGTTAATGCTTTTGTTTGAATGGTTAGGGTAGCCTGCACTCTTTCACTTTCAAGCCCATTGCCATCCACACTGGCTACCCAGGCACTGTATTCTCCGGCGTTTGTACCTGTTGGTGCCGAAACCTCACTGTCGCCTTCTTCACTGCTATACCATGCAACGCTGAATCCGTCAGGTACGGTTGCAACAATAGCATGCTGATTTCCGTCATACGTAACCGTAAGATCATCAACAACAGGCACTTCTGGGGTAAAGTTTGCAGTAAGATCAACACTTTCTGCAGGCATAGTAACATTGGCTGATGCATTATCCGGATTATCAACGTGCTGAATATCACCTGTCCATCCGGTGAACTCATAGCCTGTATGGGCGGTTGCAGTGATGTTTACAACTGAATCTTCAGGATATTCGCCATCTCCCGTTATTATACCCCCATCTAATGGATTGGCTGTCAGATTAAGGTCATATAACTCTATGTAAGTAAAAATAAACGGATCGCCCGCGGTACCTAAAGCTTCACCATTTGAAAAGGTAATAGTTTGCTCCAGATCCACAACCCGGTCTTCTCCAGCAATATATGCCTTAAATGTCACCAACTCTCCGGATGCCTGATTTGACCCTATCGTAAGGAAAATCAATCCATCAAAGTCAAAGATTGGTGATTCAACACCTCTGCACTGTTCACCAACAAAAGCAGCAACAAGATCATTCTCATCAAGAGAAAAAGTCCCATCACTGTATTGCAGCTTTGCAGTTACGTTCATATTATATTGCTGATTCGGCTCTGCTTCCCAATCAGGGGGTTGAGTAACTCCTGTAAAGGAAATCGAAATAAAAAGGATTAGAAATGATAACTTAAGAATACTTTTCCCGCGTGATAAAAACTTTTTCATATCAAAGTATATTATAATTTTCAATAGATTGATGACTTCAGATTTCAAATTGATCATATTCAGAATTAAGACAAATTATTTCATCATATCATTTAACAATAACCAAAGTTCCGCTCTTGATAAATGATCTTGTTTTATTATTAATGATTACCTGATAATTATAAACTCCCGGAGGCAGACTGCTATTCTCCAGAACTATTTTATGCTCACCTGGCATTTCCTGATTCAGACTTAAATTCTGAATTAAATTACCTGTATTACTATAAAGGTAAAAATTTAATTCTGCAGGACCATTGATAAAAAAAGGAATATTTACAATATTGCTTGAAGGATTAGGGTAAGGATCACCAATAGCTATTTTTTCACTGGAGAACATACCCAGACCCAAAGGATCGGTCATATTAATAATAAAAGGATCCCCGGCAGTACCAACAGCCTTCAGAGACTCATATGTTAAGGTTTCATTTATTTCAAAAAACTGCTGGGATTCATCTTTCCATACTTTAAATCTGATGAGCTCCCCGGATTTCTGGTTTGATGCAACACTCAGAAATATAAGACCGTTATGCTGTTCCAGTGGCCTTGCGATACCTCTCTCCTCTTCTCCAATTACAGCATAGATAATATCATTCTCGTTTAATGAAATTACACCATTATTATCCTTCAGTTGCCCGATAATTGTCATGGTATGCTTCATGTTTACCGAAATTTCATCAGGATTATTTTCTCTCCTTTGGCTTACAGATTGTAAACTAGCACCTTTTTCCGGATTATCAGGATATTGGAATGTACTTGCATTTGCCAGTGCAATTGTATACCTGTTCCCGGGACATAACTCGGATAAGGTACCGATCCATTGACCATCAGAATAGGTTGAGAAACTACCCTGGCCTATAAAGCGATCATCAGTTGACGGTTGAGGCGAAATATTAGCCAAAGCATCATTTATGGGCAAACACACCTGCGGGGTATAACCTAACCATGTAAAACCCGCACCTAAATTCATTTCCATTGGAGTAATCGGAGATCCCTCCACTTCAAATTGTTGTGAAGTACAGAGTTCCATAACATATCCCCTATTGGCGTCTATAGTTGATAAAGTGCCACCCCATTGATCATTAAAGAAAGATGCAAAATTTGTTTGACCTATTATCCGGTCATCTGTGCAAGGAATTAAACCTGAAAATAAATCATTTAAAGCCAGGCTTCCCGGGTCAACGTTAATACTGAACCAGGTAAAGCCCTGACCAAGTTGAATTGATAATAGTTCATTCGGATCTTCTTCAACTGTAAATATTCCATTAACATAAGTAATATTATAATTGCCCAGTCCTAAGCCCAATGCATCGGATATAATTATGGGATAAGTACCCGGCAATGCACCTGCCGCTGCTCCATCACTGGTGATGGTTGCACCGGTTACCTCGTCACCGGCCACAAGGACCGATGTGGTAAATTCAAGACCTGTAAAAATAAACTCCTCTCCCTCCAGTTTGGTTTGGTCATCAGCTGTAATAGTAAGAGAAGCCCGGGTGATCTCAAGGATACCATCTTCAAAGGTGATGTCATAATTACCGGAAGTCAGTCCAGAAGGAGTTATGGCATATTCTCCCACATCCTCTCCTGGTTCGCGGCTTAAGGCAAGCGTTCCGCCAAGGTCTGTTTCATTATCTTCTCCAATAAAACCATCATAGCTGACTGTAAAGGCGGGGTCAGCATCACCATAAACTTTGCTTTCATCCTCAGCTGTTATGGTAAGGGATACCGAGGTAATTTCAAAATCTGCTCCAATAAAGTCCAGGATATAATTGTCTCTCAGTGAAAGGGAGCCCTGTTCAATTTCATAGAAACCTACATCTTCTCCTGCTACTCTCGCCAGTTCACCTGTAAAAGTATCGTCTCCGATAAGAGCGGGAGAGAAACCGTAGGTCAATTCAGGATCAGCATCACCGTAAGTTTTGCTCAAGGCATCGGCTGTGACTGCAATTTCAAGTTCATTAATAGTAAAATCTACCCCTGTAAAAACCAGGGTATAGTTATCACTCAGAGCTAAAGTACCCTGGGTTATGGCATAAGTGTCCACATCTTCCCCAACTGCACGGGTCAGTGCCCCGGTGAAGGTATCATCTCCGATAAGAGCAGGAGTGAAACCGTATGTCAATTCAGGATCAGCATCACCGTAAGTTTTGCTCAAGGCATCGGCTGTGACTGCAATTTCAAGGGGTGTAATATCTGCCGTAGCAGTGCCCAAAGTGGTTACCAGATTATAATTGCCCTGGTCAGCACCTCCGGACAGTGCAATATTAGTGAAGTTCACGTTTTTCCCTATACCCACATTGGCATCGGTAAAAGCCACATCCCAGGTAAATGCAAGATCATCGCCGGTTATACGGTCGTCAGCAAAGCCATCACCCGTTACAGCGGTAGTGCCATCGTAGATCTTGTTATCTGCTGTGAAATTGGATAATGTCAGGGTCCTGGCTGTGATATCGGCCTGGGCAGTCTGATCACCGATGGTATATTTTTCTGCATCAGCACCAGTTAGAATAATATTGGTCAGGGTTACGGTTTTTCCTGTTCCCGCATTCTTATTGACGAAGCTGGCAGTCACCAGCAACTCATCTATGGAAACATCATCGCCGTCTACCACTCCTGTTAATGTACCATAGTTGGAGATAATAACATCGGTTGTACCATCATACACTTTACTCTCAGCAATAATACCTGTCAGGACCAGAGTGATCTTATCCACAACTTCCATGTTACCGTCAATGTAGCCGATACTGTAGTTATCTAGACCCACTCCTGTCTCTGATAATGGGGTTATGGTTATAGGATAATTGCCAATAGCAGCAGATGCAGCAGCTCCAGCTGATGTTAACGTTACTGAAGTTACTTCATCTCCTGAAACAAGCCCTGCAGTGGTAAATTCCGTACCTGTAAATACATACTCTACACCAACGGACTTGGTAATCGTATTGGCGGTGATGGTCAATGGTGCCGGGGTGATCTCAAAATTATCTCCTGTAAAACTCAGGGCATAATTTGTACTTAGAGCTAAGGTACCCAGTGTAATGGCATACGTACCTACATCTTCCCCAACTGCACGGGTTAATGCCCCGGTGAATGTATCATCCCCGATAAGGACGGGAGTGAAACCGTAGGTCAATTCAGGATCAGCCTGACCATACGTTTTGCTTTGGTTTTCCGCTGCTGTGACGCTTATGGTAAGTGGGGAGATCTGAAGAGTACCATTTGCCTCGCCTTCGTAGTTATTTTCAACTACTGTAACCTCTACTAAATAAGTATCTGCATTAATAGGAATAGTTGGAGAACCGTCATAGTCTATGGTTACTGACAGACCTGCTGGATCGGTTGTAACGGTTACAGGCTTTTCTGTTCCGTCGTAAGTCTGAACCAGGTCAGAAAGTGATACTGTGGCAGTGGCTTTCAGGATGACAAGATTATCACTGGCTGTGCCTTCATAATTTGCATCATCAACCGTGGCAACTACTTCATAGGTTCCCGCATTTACAGGTTCGTCTTCCAAACCGTCATAGGTTATGGTTACTGCAAGATCTGCCGGGGTGGTCGTCACGGTTGCAAGTTTTGAAAATCCATCATAGGTCTGAACCAGGTCGAATAGTTCAACAGTGGCCGGGGCTTTGTCAACCTGCACATCTACTTCCGAACTCACTGTTTCATAATTGTCCGTATCGGTCGGGGTGAAAATTACTGTCGCTGCAAAGGTTCCTGCATCGGGAGTAATACTATTATCTTGAAAGGCAAATGTTCCAGCCACATCAGCTTCTCCACCGGTTAATGTGGATGATGCCAAAGATTCTCCAAAGGTTATGGAACTGGCAGTGGGCC
>PWIL01000026.1 GCA_003560455.1 Mollicutes bacterium | reverse complement strand
TTATCACCTCTTTGTCAATATTTTACAACCATCTTTTAAGACTAATATTGTATGTTCAAAATGTGCTGATGGTTTTTTATCTTTGGTCACAATTGTCCAATGATCATCGGTTATTTCAACTTCCTTTGTTCCTAAATTAATCATTGGTTCAACAGCAATTACCATGCCGGCTTTTAATTGCATTCCTTGATGCTTTGTTTTGTAATTAGGAATGTCTGGTTTCTCATGTAATTTTTTACCAATTCCGTGACCGACTAATACTTCGACAATGCCAAAGTTGTATGGTTGAATATAATTTTCAATTGTTTCACCTATCTCACCAACATAAACACCCTCTTTAATTATTTTGATCGCTTCAGTTAAAGCTTTTTCTGTTTGGATTAATAAAGTTGCTTTTTCATTGCTAATTTCACCAACAGAATATGTTTTGGCGCCATCGCCATAATAACCCTGATAACGAACACCGATGTCAATGGCGATGATGTCACCTTTTTTTAGTTTCCTTTGACTGGGAATCCCATGCACAACTTCTTCGTTAATCGATGTGCAAATTGATTTAGGAAATCCTTGATAATTTAGAAACGCTGACTCAGCGTCTTTTTGCTTAATATATTCTTCCGCCCACTTATTTAATTGTTCAGTTGTAATACCAGGTGTTATTTTTTTTTCTAAATAAGCATGCGTTTGAGCGACTATTTGACTGGCTTGGCTGATTAAAGTTATTTCTTTTTTATTCTTAATCATTTAAACCTCTTTTTATTTCATCAAAGACTTTATTAATTGTTAAATTACCGTTAACGGTTAGTAATAATCCTTGTTGCCGATAATACTCAATAATTGATTTGGTTTCTTGTTCGTAAATTGCAAATCTTTTGTTGAAAGTTTTTTCATTATCATCATTTCTTTTTGTTAAATGTTTATATTTTGAAGATTGTTGTCTTTTTTTCATTCTTGCAATTGATTTTTCTTGGTTAGTTTCTAAAAAGATTACCTTTTTTATTGATAAATTAAGTTTTTCTAAAGCCTGGGCTTGTTTTATGTTTCGGGGATATCCATCCAAGATAAACCCCTTCTTGACATCTGTTTTTGTTAATCTTGCTTTTAATATGTCAAGTACTATTTCATCGTCAATTAAAATTCCTTTGCTTAATTTTTGATTAATTTCTGAATTTTTTTTTGCCTTCTCTCTTAATAACTCACCGACCGAAATATGCGGTATTTGATAATACTTAGCAATTAATTTTGCTTGGGTCCCTTTTCCGGCTGCTGGTGGCGCAATTAAGATTAAATTCATCGACGGCGACCTCGACGACTACGCCCTTCAAAAGTACGACTAGTCAATTCACTGTCAATTTTACGATATGTTTCTAACGCAACACCAACGACGATTAATAATCCGGTTCCCCCAATTGATACACTCGCTGGTAAATTAGTTAAGCTAGCAAAGATAATTGGCAGGCCGGCAATAAATGCTAAGAACATCGCCCCAACAAAGGTTAAATGATTTAATAAATCTTTAACATATTGCATTGTGTCTTTTCCGGGTCTAATCCCGGGAATATAACCACCATTTTTTTGTAAATTTTCTGACATTTCTTTTGGTTTAATTTGTAAATGAGTGTAAAAATAACAAAAAGCAATAATTAAACTAATATACAATACAAAACCAGGTCCGCTATCCATCATCATATAATTTTCCATAAAACTACTTAATCTTTGATTATCAGCAAATTCACTAATAAAGGCTGGGACTGATAATAATGTCGAAGCAAAAATTACGGGAATAACACCAGCTGAATTTAATTTAAAAGGAATGTAATTATTACCTGAATAGTTGGTTGATTTATTTGAATATTGAATTGGAACTTTTCTTCTTGCTGATTCAACATAAATAATACCAATCACAATTGCTAAATAAATAATAACAAATGCAATAAATAATAATGTTCCAGCACTTGCTTCACCTAAAATTGTCCATGCCTGCATAAACATTGTTGGCATCATCGCAATAATTCCGGCCATAATGATTAATGAAATACCATTACCAACACCTTTAGCAGTAATTTGATCACCTAACCAAAGCAGTAATGCAGTACCGGCTGTTAAAACTAATGCCATTTGCATATAATCTAATACTGTTCCATGTTGAATAAAAGCAAAAGACATTAAATAACCTTGAATAAAGGCGATTCCAATCCCAAGGATTCTGGAAATCTTATTTATTTTTTGTCTTCCGGTATGACCTTCTTTAGCCATCTCCGCCACTGCCGGAATAATATCCATTTGTGCTAGTTGCATAATAATTGAAGCAGTAATGTATGGCATGACACCTAACGCAAAAATTGAGAATTGCTCCATGGCGCCACCACCCATAATATTAATTAATTCCAAAAATCCTAATGTTGATGTTTGCAAGTCTGCTTTATCAACCCCAGGAACGATAATTGCCGTTCCTAATTTAAAAACAAATAGAACTGCTATTGTAAAATAAATCTTTTTTCTTAATTCAGCACTTTTTGGACTTAAAATTTGTTTGAATTTATCGAGCATCAAACCACCTCTACTTTTCCACCTGTTTTTTCGATTTTTTCTTTAGCTTTTTGGGAAATTTTATTAGTTTGAACCGTTATTTTTTTAGTTAGTTCACCATGTCCTAATACTTTCAAACCAGCTAATTCTTTTTTGACTAAACCCATTTCTTTTAATAACTCTAAATTAATTGTTGTTTTATCAGCAAATTTTTCTAATTGTGATAAATTAATAATTGCATATTTTTTCTTAAAACGAGCATTCGTAAAACCGCGTTTTGGAATACGTCGATATAATGGTGTTTGACCACCTTCAAAACCGGGACGAACACCACCGCCACTGCGAGCATTTTGGCCTTTTTCACCACGCCCGCTTGTTTTTCCACTACCGCTACCTGGTCCACGACCAACGCGTTTGCGATTTTTATAAGCGGTTTCGTTTTTATCTAATTGATGTAATTTCATAGTATCTCCTCCACCGTTTTACCACGTGCTGCTGCTACTTCTTCAGCTGTTTTTTGTTTTTTTAATGCTTCAAAAGTGGCGCGAGCAACATTTATTTTTGAACTTGAACCAATTGATTTAGTTAAAATATCTTTAATTCCTGCTAATTCCACAACTGAGCGAACTGCGCCGCCAGCTTTAACTCCGGTACCTTTTAATGCTGGTTTTAAAAAGACAATACTACCGGTTTGTTTTTGAGTTATTTCGTGAGGAATAGTTCTGTTTTCGACTAAGGAAATTCTAACCATGTTTTTGGCTGCATTATTTGATGCTTTAGAAATCGCTTCTGGCACTTCATTTGCTTTGCCAGTCCCAAGACCAACACGACCATTCCGATCACCAACTGCAACAACTGCCGAAAAACGAAAATTACGTCCCCCTTTAGTTACTTTAACAACTCTTCTAATATCAATTACTTCTTCATCATAATTTTTTGTTCGTGGTTCTCTACTTTTTCTTTTTGGTTCCATAATCTTCCTCCTTAAAATTTCAATCCATTTTTCCGAGCTGCTTCAGCTAATGCTTGAACTCGGCCATGATATAAATAACCTGCTCGGTCAAATACTACTTCTTTTATTTTGGCTGCTTTCGCTCTTTTTGCTAATAATTCACCAACTTTAGTAGCGGCTTCAATATTGCCACCATTTGGTAATTTTAATTCTTGATCAATTGATGAGGCACTTACTAGTGTAACTGCTTTTTCATCATCAATAATTTGTGCAAATATATTACTATTTGAACGAAAAATATTCAGACGAGGAGTACTACTATTGCCACGAAGATTATCTTTAGTTCTTTGTTGTCTTTTTTTTCGCGCTGCATTGCGCGCTGTTTTATTAATCATTTAAATTCCTCCCTTATTTAGCTGCTTTTTTTCCTGCTTTACGAATAACATGTTCATCACTATAACGAATTCCTTTACCTTTATATGGTTCTGGTTTGCGTATTTTACGAACTTTAGCAGCAAATTCACCGACTAATTTTTTGTCACTACCTTTAATGATAATTTGCGTATTTGAAGGTGATTCAATTGTTATCTCGGCTGGAATTTTCACTTCAACTGGATTTGAATAACCAACTGCTACCATTAAAGTATCCCCTTTTAAAGTAAAACGATAACCAACTCCGACCATATCTAAGGTTTTAGAAAATCCTTCGGTTACACCAATTAACATATTATTAATTAATGCATTAGCAGTCCCATGGTAATTTTTATCACGGTCCCTTTTTCTAATTGTTGTTATTTGATTATCAGCAACTTTTACTTGAATTTGATTGGGAATATTAGTAATTAATTCGCCTTTTGGTCCTTTGACTGTTACTTTTTGACCATTGAGGTCTACTGTAACGTTTTCTGGTATTGTTAATACTCTATTTCCGATTCGACTCATAATAATCCTCCTTTACCATATGTAGGCTAGGACTTCACCGCCTATTTTTTCATTTCTTGCTTGTTTGTCGGTCATGACACCTTTTGGAGTTGAAAGTATCGCGATGCCCAATCCATTTAAAACTTTAGGAACTTCATCTTTTCCAACGTAAACTCTTAATCCTGGTTTAGATATTCTTCTTAATCCAGTAATAACTCGTTCTTTTTTTTCACCATATTTTAATGATACTATAATTTTATTTTGCGGTTTTTCTTCCTGAATTTCATATTTTTCAATATACCCTTCTTCTTTTAAAATTTTAGCTATTTCATTTTTCATATTTGAAAATGGTATTTCTACCTCTTTATATCGCATTTGATTTGCATTACGAATTCTAGTTAGCATATCTGCGATTGGATCATTTGTCATTTTTTTTCCTCCCTTCAATCTACCAGCTAGCTTTTTTCACGCCTGGTATTTGGCCTTTATATGCTAATTCACGGAAGCATATTCGACAAATACCGTATTTTCTTAAAACCGCGTGTGGTCGACCACAGCGATTACAGCGGGTATATTCTCTAACTTTAAATTTTGGTTTTTTTCTTACTATTTTACTTTTCTTCGCCATATTTTCCTCCTCTTAACTTTGCTTTCGAAATGGTAATCCTAAGCCTTCTAAAAGGTCTTTGGCTTCTTCATTAGTTTGAGCTGTTGTTACAAATATAACAT
The DNA here is from genome assembly GCA_003560455.1 of Mollicutes bacterium. Taxonomy (GTDB): domain Bacteria; phylum Bacillota_I; class Bacilli_A; order RF39; family UBA660; genus CSSED10-109M. The sequence goes on along the minus strand of PWIL01000026.1, from coordinate 14,043 downwards.
CCATACCTCTTATTTTTACCACATCATCATAGGTTATTTCCGAAAAAATTAATTGCTCATTTAATCCTAAAGAATAATTGCCCCGACCATCAAATGCTTTTGACGATACACCGCGAAAATCTCGTAATCTAGGTAATGCAATACTAATTAATTTATCTAAGAAATTATACATTTTATCACCGCGTAGTGTTACTTTACAACCAATTGCTTGTCCTTCTCTTAATTTAAATCCAGCAACAGCTTTTTTAGCTTTGGTTACGATGGGTTCTTGACCGGTAATTGTTCTTAAATCATTAACTGCGCCTTCTAGAAATTTACTATTATGACTAGCATCACCGACACCAATATTAATAACAATTTTTTCTAATTTTGGTACACCCATTTCTGATTTATAATTATATTTTTCTTTTAATGCTTTTTTTACTTCAGTTCGATATTTTTCTTGTCGACGGTTCATAGTATCCTCCTTTTTGCTTATTTAATTTCTTTGTCTGTTTTTTTACTAATGCGCACTTTTTTTCCATCTTTATCAAATTTATAACCAATTCTTGTTCGCTTTGAGTTTGTGGGATCAACTAGCATAACATTTGAAGCATGAATTGGTGCTTCCACATCAACAATACTTCCCGGGTTTTGACCATCTGATTTTTGATGTTTTTTAACTAAATTAATGTTTTCAATTATTATTTTATTTTCGGCTTTTAATATTTTAGTAATTGTTCCTTCTTTGCCTTTTTCTTTGCCAGCAATGACAACTACTTTATCACCTGTTTTTAACTTCATCTGTTACCTCCTATAATACTTCTTTAGCGAGTGATGCTATTTTGGTATATTGTTGTTCTCTTACTTCGCGCGCAACTGGTCCAAAAATACGGGTTCCGACCGGATTTTTATCGTCTTTAATTAAGACGCACGCATTATCATCAAATTTAATATATGAGCCATCTTCTCGTCTTAAACCAGTTTTGGTTCTAATAATTACTGCTTTAACCACCCGGCCCTTTTTAATATTACTGCTTGGAATTGCTTTTTTGACAGTTCCAACAATTACATCACCAATTCCAGCAGAGCGAATTCGACTAGCACCAGGAATGTTGATTACTAGAATTTCTCTTGCACCAGAATTATCTGCTACTTTTAAACGACTTTCTTGTTGAATCATGTTATTTCCTCCTTACAAAATAATTGCACTTTCAATTATTTCTACTAAACGATAGCTTTTGTTTTTTGATAATGGCCGGCATTCAATAATTCTTACTTTATCGCCTTTTTTGGCACTATTTTTTTCATCGTGGGCGCGATATTTTTTTGAATATTTAATTCTTTTTTTATATTTACTGTCTCTTTTATAGGTTTCGACTAAAACAGTAATTGTTTTGTCATTTTTATCGCTAACGACTTTGCCGATTAATTCTCGATTTCTTTTTTCCATACATCCTCCTAATTTTCTAACTCGCGTTCACGTAAAATTGTTTTTAGACGAGCTACTTCTTTTCTTAGTTGTTTGATTCTTGAAGGGTTTTCTAAATTTCCAGTGGCTTGACTAAACCGCAAATTAAATAATTCTTCTTTGTGTTCATTAATTTTATTAGTAATTTCTTCTTCAGAAAGTTTTCTAATTTCTTCATTCGTCATTACTATCACCACTTTCTTTCATGACAAATTTACATTTGACGGGCAATTTATGCATCGCAATGCGTAGTGCTTCACGAGCTACTTTTTCGGAAACGCCATCAATTTCAAACATAATTTTGCCTTTTTTAACAACGGCTACCCAAGATTCGGGCTGGCCTTTTCCTTTTCCCATTCGAACTTCAATTGGTTTTTTTGTTAAAGCCAAGTGTGGAAAAATATTAATCCAAACTTTTCCACCACGCTTCATATAACGCGTCATTGCAACACGGGCTGCTTCGATTTGCCGATTGGTAACCCAATCTCCCTCTAAAGCCATTAATCCGTATTTACCAAAATGGAGTTCGGTATTTCCCCGCGCTTTTCCTTCATAAGAAATTCGATGGGGTTTACGGTATTTAGTTTTCTTTGGTATCAGCGCCATCTTTATGACCTCCCTTTTCTGGTTTTTCAGGAAGAATTTCACCTTTATAAATCCATACTTTGACACCAATTTTGCCATATGTTGTATCAGCTTCTTTGAAACCATAATCAACATCTGCTCTTAGTGTATGCAATGGTATCATTCCTTCGGTATAACCTTCAGTTCGTGCCATATCAGCGCCACCTAGGCGACCAGAAACTGCTGTTTTGATTCCTTTAGCGCCAGCTTTCATAGTATTTCGAATAGTTCTTTTTTGAGCGATTCGAAAGGAAACACGATTTTCAATTTGCCGCGCGATATCTTCAGCTACTAAACTTGCATTTAAAGTTGGATTTTTTTCTTCTTTAATTGATACTTGAATGTTTTCGTTAGTTATTTTTTTTAGTTTTTTGGTAATTTTTTCAATTGCTTCACCACCGTGACCAATAACAACTCCTGGTTTAGAAGTTATCACAATTACTTCGGTTTTATCTTTATTGCGACTAATTAAAATATCAGCAACTGATGCTTTTTTTAAAATCTTTTCTAGATACTCGCGTATTTTAATGTCATTGTTTAAAAATTTGGCGAAGTCTTTATTTTCGGCATACCAATTAGAACTCCAATCTTTATTGATTCCGATTCTCAGTCCAATTGGACTAACTTTTTGTCCCATTATTCAACCCTCCTTTACTATTCATCACTAACAACCACCGTTATATGGCTAGTTCTTCTTTTAATTGGATCGACATTTCCTCGTGAACCGATTCGGCGACTTTTTCTGGTTCGACCTTCATTAACGAATGCTTCTTTTACATATAAGTTTTCTTTTGCCATTTCGTTATTATTAACAGCATTTGCTATTGCTGAATTTAAAGTTTTTTCAATTATTGGTGTAACTTTGTTATTAACACCTTTTAATATTTTTTCGGCTTCGGTAATATTTTTACCGCGAATTAAATCTACAACTAAACGAGCTTTTCGGGGTGCAACACTAATTCTTTTTGCTACCGCTTTTGCTTCCATTTTAGTCCTCCTTCCTGGTTATTATTTTTCGCCACCGTGTTTACTATGTTTTCTAGTGGGAGAAAATTCTCCTAATTTATGACCAACCATATCTTCTGTTATATATACGGGAATAAATTCTTTGCCATTATGAACAGCAAATGTTAGGCCAACAAAATCAGGATAGATTGTTGAACGTCTTGACCAAGTTTTAATTACTTCTTTTTTGCTTGATGCTTTTACTTTGTCAACTTTTTTTCTTAAACTTTCATCTATAAAAGCGCCTTTTTTTAAACTTCTACTCATTTATATCCATCCTTTCGTTATTTCTTTTTCTTTCGACGGCGAACTATCAACCGATCTGAAGCTTTTTTGCTTTTTCTTGTTTTATAACCAATTGTTGGTTTTCCCCAAGGAGTGACTGGTGATTTTAGTCCAATTGGTGCTTTTCCTTCACCACCACCGTGTGGGTGATCGTTTGGATTCATAACTGATCCGCGAACGGTTGGTCGTACTCCCATGTGCCTTTTGCGGCCGGCTTTTCCAAGAACGACTAATTCGCTATCTTTGTTACCAACTTCACCAATTGTCGCCCGGCAAGTTCCTAAGACTTTTCGAACTTCACCACTGCGTAATTTTACTAATACGTACTTGCCCTCAACGCCTAATACTTGTGCTGAGGCGCCAGCTGAACGAGCTAATTCGGCTCCTTTGCCTGGCCTTAATTCAATGTTGTGAACCATTGTTCCTTCGGGAATGTTTTTGATTAATGATGCATTACCAATTTTAACATCTACTTTTTCGCCACTGATAATTTGATCACCAACTTTAAGTTTGTTGGGAGCAATAATATATCTTTTTTCACCATCTTGATAATTAATTAATGCAATATTTGCGGTGCGGTTGGGATCGTATTCGATTGCCTTTACAATTCCAACGACATCATCTTTAGTTCTTTTAAAGTCAATCATACGATATTTTCTTTTTGCGCCTCCACCATGGTGTCGAACAGTTGTTTTTCCTTGGTTATTACGACCGCCTGATTTTTTAATTACTTTTAATAATGATTTTTCAGGTTCTTTTTTAGTAATTTCTTTGTTAACCAAAGTGGACTTGTTTCTTGTTCCGCCTGTGGTTGGCTTATAAATTCTTATTGCCATCTTAATCCTCCTTAAATTTCAATTGTGTTTCCTGGTTGTAAGGTTACAATTGCTTTTTTTACTCGATTTCTTTTTCCATAACGGCGTCCAACCCGCTTTTTTTTCGGTTTTATGTTAATTGTGTTAACGCTTACTACTTTAACATTAAAAATGTTTTCAATTGCTTGTTTTATTTGCACTTTGTTAGCGTTTAAGTCGACGCTAAAGACGTATTTATTTTCTTGTCTTAGGTCGGAAGCTTTTTCGCTAATTATTGGCGCTTTAATAACATTGCGATGATTGTTTTCCATTATTTAAGCACCTCCTCAATGATTGCTAAACTTTTTTCAGTTATATATATTTTGTCAGTGTTTAGTAGATCATAAACGTTTATTTCGTTTGTTTCTAATAAGTTTAATCTAGGAATATTACGCATTGCTAAAACCATATTTTCGGTAATTTCTTCGACAATAAATAATGATTTTGCCGGTGCGTCTAATGTTTTTAATGTTGCTAACATGTCTTTTGTTTTTGGACTTTCAACATTAAAGTTTTCTAAGATAACTATTTCTTTGTTTTTAAGTTTTAATGCTAAGACTGATTTTAAGGCAAGCCTTCTTTCTTTCCGGTTCATTTTTTTGTCATAGTCACGGGGTTTTGGTCCGAAAGTTACTCCCCCACCAGCCCAAATTGGCGATCTAATTGTTCCGTGACGTGCTCGCCCGGTTCCTTTTTGACGCCAAGGTTTGCGGCCACCGCCACGAACTTCACTGCGTGTTTTGGTTGAAGCAGTTCCTTGTCTTAATGAAGCATTTGTTAGTTTGACAGCATCATGAATAACTGTTTTGTTTGGTTCTTGTTTCCAAAATTCGTTTTTCAAATTAATATCTTTAACTTTTTCACCAGTTAAATTAATCATGCTAATTTTACTCATTTTTTTCCTCCTGCTCAACTTTTTTATCAGTTTCTTCCTCAGTTGTTTCTTCAGCTGCTTCATTATTTTCTTCTGGTTGTTCTACTTCTTCGGTTGCTTCATTATTTTCTTCTGATTGTTCTACTTTTTCAGTTACTTCATTTTTTTCTTCAATTACTTCTTCAGTTTGTGAAACTTCTTGCTCTGTAATTGGTTCATAAAAGTTTAATTCTGGAGCTTCAGTTTTCTTATCTGATTGTTTAACTGCTGTTTGAATTAAAACCATTGATTTTTTAGGTCCTGGAACATTTCCGCTAACTAAAATAACATTGTTTTCTAAATCAACCATAACAATTTCTAAATTTTGAATTGTTACTTGTTCAGCACCCATATGTCCTGGCATCTTCTTGCCCTTAAATACTCTTTTTGGTCGCATTGAACCAAGTGATCCTGGTCTTCTGTGAAAGTGTGAACCGTGCGACATTGGTCCGCGAGAAAAATTATGTCTTTTAATAACTCCTTGAAAACCTTTTCCTTTACTTATTCCAACAACATCAACTGTTTCGCCTGGTTCAAAAATTGAAGCATCAATTGTTTGGCCTAGTTGATATTGTTTTGCATCAGCACCTTTTATCTCACGTAAGAAGCGCTTAGGTTTGGTCTTTGCTTTGTTAGTATGACCAATTGCAGCTTTTGATGCTAGTTTTTCTCTTTTGTCGCTAAAGCCCAGTTGAATAGCGTCATAGCCGTCTGTTTCAGTTGTTTTAATTTGGGTAATTACGTTTGGTTCAACTGATACAACTGTAACAGGGATCATCTTACCTTGTTTTGTAAAAACTTGTGTCATACCAAGTTTTTTACCTAAGATTCCTTTTTTCATTTTTCTTCCTCCTATAATTTTATTTTAATGTCAACTCCGCTTGGAATGTCAAGATGCGATAGTGCATCTATTGTTTCCTTGCTTGGATTTTTAACATCGATTAATCGTTTGTGGGTTCGTTTTTCAAATTGCTCACGCGAATCTTTATATTTGTGAACTGCGCGCAATATTGTTACTTTTTCAATTTCAGTTGGTAAGGGGACAGGCCCGCTAATTTCGCCACCAGTTCTTTTAATAGTAGCAATTATTTTAGCACAAGCTTTGTCTAAATTTTTGTGTTCAAATGATTTTAAAGTAACTCGAACTTTTTTATTAGCCATCAATAAATCCTCCCTTCGCCTATATCTTGTACAGACTTGCTCTTTGCAAAAACCTGAAACGGTTAGTTTTTTTGACAACTTAACCACGCGTTTCAGCAACCTTGCACATCTATGCCTCTACACAATAGTTAATTATACACGCCTTTTTTTAGAAAATCAATAACTTTTTTAAATTTTTCATTTAAAAATGCTAATTTTTGTTAGCATTTTGCTTTTTATATCTTTTGGTTAAAACTTTAGCTGGTATTTTTTGGTTTCCCTCTGCATCTTTATTTTTATTATAATCTTCATATTTTTCTAATAATGAATGATATTCTTCACGAATTACATTATATGGTTTTTCATTTCTTTTTGCTCTTGCACAAAACGATTCACCCATAATCACCTTGCCCTGAAAATGACGTGGTCGCCTTTCTTCTGTTAAACCACATTGCAAGCATTTACAAGTCCAATATGTTCGCCCTTCATAATCATCTGATTCATAATATAAAAGATACCACAAATCATGTTCGCATTCTTCATGTAATGCTTCTTGATAATGTTGTTCAACTGATGACATTAACTTATGGTATTTATCTAGAATATCGTTTAAAAATTCATATCGCTGAACTAATAAATCTTGAGCAATCACTTGTTTTTCACCTTCATATTCTTGAATTAATTGAATATGGTTACGGATAAAAGACAAAATATCATTACTGCTTTGTGGTTCTAATTGGCGCCATTCCGCCATTATTTCTTGTAATTTTTGATTAGCATTTTCTTTGTCTATTTCGAATTCTTTTTCAGCTAAATCAAGCCAATTTTTTTTATCTTCACTCACATCTTCACCCCCTTTGGTTTTAATTAAACTTAAATAGTTGCAAATATCCTACCATACTTTATTTATAAATACAAATTTTTTTTGCTTAAAAGTAGTAAAAAATGATTTTTTATGTTAAAATACCTTTCAAAGGTTTGAAAGGAGAAATTTAAAATGAATGAAAAACCGATAATTAATGTTGATATTGAATATGAAAACTACGTTGATGAAATTGTTCAAAGATTAAAAACTTTTGCTAAAATGGGGGTTGATAACTTATATTTTAATTGTGCAGGGGTTACTTTTTCAATTAATGATTATTTTGAAAAAACTGTTAACAATCAAGGTTATCCAAAAATGCAACAAATAAAATCTAATCGAGAAATGATTGATGATGTCTTTTTAAAATTAACTGGTTATAACGAAAAACAATATTTTAATAAAATGACTAATAATTTAAGAATCAAAAATGAATTGACAAAAAAAACAAAAGACAAAGCAATGACGGAAAAAAGATTAGAATGGCTTGTTCGCGGAGAACGACATATTTATCCACAATTAGAGGCGCGTTGGGATTGGTTTGTCGTTGATGCAACTAGCGAGGCTTTTGAAAATGTTCATGATGGGCGAGCGGTGGAAATAGAACGTGTTTTAGAATTAATGGCCGCTTTAGATAAAGTTGAAGATTTAGATTTTTCAGAAGCTACTAAAATATTTTCAGTCCAAAAAAATGAAAAAAACTTTGGTCAAAGTATTTGTATGCGATTGTTGGAGTTTCATCCAAAAGGACCTGATTTTTTAGAATATGAAATTTTAAAAACAAATCTTTTTGATGATGATAGTCACCCTGATTTTGGTTTACAAGGGATGATTAAAGATAAACGCAATCGAAATCAAAATTTTGAACTTGAAAATAAAGAAAAAACTAAAACATTAAAAAAGAAAAACTAAAGTTATTTATTCTTCAATAGTTTTTCAATCATATCTTCTTTACTTGTATAAAAACTGGTTTCGATTATCTTTTTTTGTTTTTTATTAAAAAAATATTTTAATAAAATTATATCATCTGGAGAAAAGCGAATGTTTTGTTCTTGAAGATAATAACAAGTGAATAATTTACAGGCAATTGATTTTGTTTGACATTGATGCCCATCTAGATATTCACACTTGCCCTCTTTTAATTCTCTTTTAGAAAAATGATACCATTTTTTTACTGGTCGGATATAACAACAACCATACTCCCGATAATGGGAGTGTTTTTTTTGGGCGGAGATGCATAAATCATTTTTAAATTGACAATAATTATGTTTATCAAATTGTTCATCTAAAAATTGACACACTTCATCATAGATATACTGATATCTTTTTTTTAAATCTTGATAATTAACGGCTTTGGCAATTTTTTTTAGTTCTGGGTCTTGACAGTTAATTAATTTTAATTTTTGATTTTTTTTTAATATTTTAGGAATACTTTTTATAATTTCGCTTTTAGTTTGTTTTTGGCAATCAATTATTACAAGATCTTTTTGCATTTTTAATTAATGTACTTACCATATTTTTGTTTCAAGAAAAAAGTAATTCCATAAATAATTAAAGTAAATGCCAATAAAATCAAAATCGCTTGCCAAAATCCTGATAAAGCCAATTCACTTAAACCTTGTTCACTTAACCGATCATTCGCCCGAACATACCAATAGGTTGGCGTTATTCTTGATAATTTTAAAACACTTTCACCAAGAATTGATTGCGGCATAAAGGCGCCGCCTAGAAAAGCTAAAGCTAGGGGAATAACAGTTGCCATTCCATTTTGCACTTCGCTACTTCTTACAAAAACACCAATTGCATAAGCTATTGCTAGGGCAACTTGTGAAAAAACAAAAGCATTTGCAATCATTAATAAACCACTATTAGTAAACATTGCATTTGGATAAAAAAACCAACCTAAGCCCATGAAGATTAACCAAAGAAAGAACGCTAAACACACATTGCCCATTATAATTTGCAATTGATATTGCTGATTACTAATTGGCGCACACATTGAACGCATTTTGATTGTTTTCTCATTATAATTTTTCATAATAAAGGCGACACTACCAATAATAGCTGCTAATAAACCAAAAGAAATAAAGTTAAAGAAAAACGCGGTGTTTTGCAATTCGGTCGCTTGTTCTACTTCTTCGGTTTGATAAGTGAGTGATACTTCTTTTTCTAAATCTTTTTCTAAAAATTCAACTATTTCTTGTTCGGATAAACCTAATTGAAAATATGGTTTTGCTAAATTTAAATATTGGTTAATCAATAATTCGACTTGCATTGAAGTAATTCGACTTGGCGCTTTGATAACGGTAACTTTTGGTTCTTGATTTTCTTGCATTTGTTCAGTCAGATCTTGATCAATAATAACAGCAGCTGCTATTTCTGCAAAAAACAATTCATCTTTTATTTCATCTTCGGTTAAATCTTTAAAGCGGGTTGTTTTTGCTAAATAATCCACTAGACCTTGTGCAAAAACACTATCATCATGATTAATGACAGTAATCATTGGTTTGGAAATGGTAAAATCTTCTTCCATGGTTGGTTGCGCCATCATGATAACAGTGAAAAAAACAGTTATCCCTAAAAAGATAGCAATTGTTAAATAGGCACTACGTAAAATTTTAAAATAATTTTTAAATACTGTCATATTGCCTCCTTCTAATAAAGATGCTAATAATCACTAATAAAATTAACGAAATTATAACTAACATCATCATGTTTTCCCAATAACGATCCATGGTATCGTAATAATAAAGCGCATAAATACCATCAGTAATTAAATTGCCAGGATTGATTTGTGCTAACCAAGGAGCGGTATTTTGAACCCAGTGTTTAATGTTAACAATAACCATTCCTGATAAAAAAGCCATAAAGAAACCAACCGCTGAAATAATGCTGTCTTTTTTTCGTTCATCTAGTTGATTAGTAATACCAACTACCGCACCAATAATAATACCAATAATACCACCAAAAATGGCAATTAAATAAACATAAAATAATTGATCACCAAAATCTATTCCTAGTAATCGCATATAGGAAACAAGTAAAATCATGGCGGTTGATTGAATAACCACATCAACTGCGAATGAAGGAATTAAAATTTTTATTTTATGAAATGGCGCCAGCACATTTTTAATGCCATAACCACTTAAATTTCCTTCACTTTCATTAATTGATTTCATCCCGAAATAGCCCCCATAAATTGCGCCTAAAGCAATTAAACTATAAAAACTAACTAAAATCATATTATTATCGCCTTGTTCATCGCCTTGGACATAGTTTTTAGAAAAATCAAGATTTTCAGTCATTAAGACTTGTGCTTTTGCCGGGTCAGTTTCAAAAAGGTTATCGATAACTGATGAAGCTTGTAAATAATTGTCTAAAATATGTTTGATAATTGTTTGATTGTAACCACTCCGATTAACGACTAATTCAATATCTTCATCAAAGATAATAAACGAGCTAATCATCCCATCATCTAATTTTTTTTCAGCATCAGTTTGTGATAAATAAGTAATTTCAAATATTTGTTCATCTTCGATTTTTAATTGTTCTAAAAATTCAATAACTGGCGATTCTTCTTTTTCAACAATCCCAATTCGAACTGTTTGAAATGTATACATTTCAGAAAAATTACCAAAGGCTAAATTAAATAAAGTTGCTAAAATGCATGGAAAAATAAGCGCCCAAAAAATTATTGTTTTTTCGCGAATCATTCGTTTAAAGCGATGTTTAAATACATGCCAAAACATTTTAATCTCTCAACTCTCTTCCAGTTATTTCCAAAAACACATCATTTAGGGTTGGAGTTTGTAAATTAACGGTAATTGTTTCTAGTTTTTCTTGTTTAATTAATTCTAGTAGATTAACCATGTTTTGATTTTTTTTAGCAAAATAAATAGTTACTAAGTTATCATTCACAATAACTTCTTTGACATTTTTTAGTTCTTTTATTTTTTTAATTTGTTTTTCATCTATATTAATAAATTCAACATCTACTTTTTCACCAATATCAATCATATTTTTTAATTGTTCAATAGTGCCCTCAGCTACACTTTTACCATTATCAATAATTAATACCCGATTACACAAAAATTCAACTTCTTCCATATAATGCGTTGTATAAACAATGGTCGTTCCATTTTTGTTTAATTCTTTAATTGATTCTAAAATATTATTTCGACTTTGCGGATCAACAGCAACAGTGGGCTCGTCGAGGAAAAGTAATTTTGGTTTATGAGCAATACCGCAAGCAATATTTAAGCGTCTTTTTAAACCGCCGCTTAGTTTTGGAGGATAAAATTTTTGATATTTTTCTAAACCGACTATTTCTAGGGCTTCAGCAATTAATTCTTTTCTTTTGGCATTATCCGTAATGTATAAGCCACAAAAATAATCAATATTTTCATAAACAGTTAATTCATCAAAAACAGCTACCTCTTGCAGCACAACACCAATATCTTTTTTAATATCGTATGCATCGGGACTCATGTTTTTGCCAAATATTTTTATTTCACCTTTTGTTATTTTTAATAATCCTAAAATAGAATTAATAGCGGTTGTTTTTCCTGAACCATTTGGTCCAAGCAAACCAAATATTTCTCCTTCTTTGACCTCAAAAGAAAATTTATTTAGGGCTCTTACTTTACCATAATCCTTGGTTAATTTTTTTACTTCAATTATTTTTTTCATTGATTACCTCCTTTTATATTATACCATTTTTTCATTAAAAAAAGCATTTTTTATTGCTTTTTTACGTATGGTATTAATGCCATGAAGCGGGCTTTTTTCACTTCACCAGCAATATGTCGTTGGTGTTTTGCACATGCTCCAGTAACTCTTCTTGGTAAGATCTTACCTTTGTCAGCGCTAATATATTTTTTTACTATTTCTGCGTCTTTATAGTCAACTGATTTACCAGTACACATCTGACAAATCTTTTTCTTTTTTCGATAAAATGCCATTTTTCCTCCTTTTAATCTAAATCCTCATCATCTAGCGCAACATTGTCTCCCATGTTACTATAAATGTCATTTTGATTTTCTAAGTCTGGATATTGTTCTTCTTTTTGAAAATCATAAGGATCTCTTTCGTTATTGTTTTCATTTTGGATTCGTTCTTTTGCTTTTGCTTTGCTTTCTAAAAATTGCACACTATCAGCAATTACATCAAATGAATATCTTTTATTCCCTTCTTTATCAGTAAATGATCCGGTTTGAATGCGACCATCAACTGATACCAAACTGCCCTTATCTAAATATTGGCAGATGTTTTCAGCTTGTTTTCGCCAAGCGGTAATATTAATAAAGTCTGTTTCTTCACGATTAAATGGTCTGGTTACAGCTAGACTAAATTTCGTGAAAGGAACATCGGAATTAGTGTGTCTTAATTCTGGTTTAGCGGTTAATCTTCCCACTAATGAAGCTCGATTCATAGTGTACCTCCTTTATATTTCTTTTTTTGTTATTAAATGACGAATAATATCATCGCTAATTAAAGCAACGCGGTCAAATTCTTTAATAACTTGATCATCTTGGGCTTCTATTTCAAATAAATAATAAAAGCCTGTTTTAAATGATTTAATTTCGTATGCTAATTCTTGTTGACCAATTTCTTTGACATCAATTAAATTACCACCTTTATCAGTAACTATTTTCTTGTATTTTTCTAAGGCTGTTTTTAGTTCTTCTTCTGATAGAGTTGGTCTTAAAATAAACATAATTTCGTACTTTGTCATTTTTACACCTCCTTATGGTCTCTTGGCAATTTCTTGCAAGGGGAGTAATGAATACTCGGCTTTGATTATAACAAACTATTTTATAGTTGTAAAGTTTTAAAAAAAGATATGTTAATTCCAGAGTTAAATGCAACTTTTTTTATTAATATCTTAAAGTTGCATTTTACCTTTTAACTAACCTTTAGAAAAAGATATTTTTCATTGAAATGAATTTTTATGCTTAAAAAATCAAATAAATTTAATTATAATAAAATTCATCAAAAAAATAAACCCAAACAAGGACTTTCCTCCTTGTTTGGGTAATTTATTCCTCTTTTTATCACTCTGTTTTTAATTTTATTTTTTCCCCTAGTCATTTGTCATTCGCTAAAGCGAATGAAAGTGCGCTTTCCGCTGGAAAGCTAAGGTGAAAGCCTTCGCTCTCCCGAGCTCGGCGATTAAAGTCCCAGGACGCAACGAACCGAGGCCCCGTTAGCCTGATAAATAGTAAAGCGGTAAACAACATCGGAATTACCCGAGGCCAAGCCGCGCCTCCAAGCATTAGAACCAGAAGGCGACGAAGACCACCAGTTACCGAGCGAACCGACACCGGAAAGAAAACCTGAAGGGCTACGGACACCGGCGGGCAGGCCAGTAAATCCTGTTGCATTATTTGTAGTTGGATTATTACCAACGCGGCAAGCAGTAGCATGAGCATTCCAATTGGTTGTCGCTGCTAATGCTTTACCAATCTGCGTTGAAACTTCGCCACACCAATATTCTGAATTAGCACTTAAATAATCAGTTAACGTTGTCCATTCGCCATCAGTTGGTATATACCAACCTGCAGGGCATAATCCTTGCCCTCCTTCACCATCGCCATCCATTGCTGCTCCCCATTGATATAATACTTCTGTTCCCCAAGCAGGGCTGTGAGTATTACATGCGCTTGGATATGGATTTGTGGTTACATCATAATCGCCCCACGCCTCAGCTAAACATGTCGCTGTTGTATATGCCAAGTTCTCGGCAAACCAACATTGTTCTCCTATTTTTGTTACGGCATATGTTTTACTATCTCTTTTATCTAATATATGAGTAAATTCATTTTCTTCTATTAAACAAGGTGTTGCATGTTCTGGATAATCTGGTTCTTCTGGATCATTGATATATGTTATATCTACTGTATCAGGTAAG
>PWIL01000130.1 GCA_003560455.1 Mollicutes bacterium | reverse complement strand
TCACAACCCTTAACAATAACTTGCTTGTTAACATCAATTTCCATATCTAAAAATAAAAAAACATCATCTTCTTTTTGATAATCAATTTGATATGTATCTAGGATTAACTGTAGGGGCACTAGATAATCGGAATCACTTTTTATTGCTCTTTTTTCAATTGCCTCTGCATCAATTTTTATTATTAAATCTCTTTGTTCGCCTTCACTAACCGTGCAAGCGGTTAAAAATAAAATAATTATGCAAATATATTTACTAATCAATACCTCTTTTTTTTGCAAATTAATTTCCTCCTTTAAAATTCATACTTTCAAACGCCAAAATAAATACTATTTATACTTTCAAGACCCATTATTTGTTTTTTTTATTATTATCTTTTAATTCATCTATTTCTATTTTTATTATAACACTTTTTGGGAAAAATTTTCAAAGTTTCTTTAATTAAATATTCTATTCTAAAAAAAATCCTTTAGCATTATTTTATTAGTTGCTAAAGGAAATATTTTAATTTACCATATAAACTATATTATTAAAACTAAAAATAAATTTATCTACATAACCTTTTCATTTTTTGTAATGCTCTTTTTGCCTCCTCAACATCATTGAAAGGCCTTTTTTCTTTACCAACTATTTGATAATTTTCATTTCCTTTTCCCAATATTAAAACCATATCATCTTTTTTTGCCATGCCAATTGCTTTTTTTATAGCTTCTTTACGGTCGATAATTTTTATAAATTTTTGCTTTTTATTTCTTGAATATCTTCATTTTCTTCAGCTAAAACAAACGGTTGATCACAACTATCATCAAAAATAAACGGCATTAAGGTTATTTCTTTTTCAATTTCTACATTCTCCTCAACCCCAATAACATATTTTTTTTGTGTAATTTCCGAAAAAAAGGAACTTAAAACAACATACTCTCTTTCGTTACCTTCTTGATCAACAAATAAAAATTTTTCTTCTTTATTCATATTTAACACCTCTTTTATAACATTTTTATAACATTTTTATTATAGCATTTTAGTTTTAAAACCACAAAAAAATGCCCATCGTGTTGGTGATCAATTTTTATATTACTTAATCATTACAATTGAATGTTTAAAATGTTCATGCTATTATTACCATGAGGGGGTTAGCACATGGGTGAAATTGCCGGTCTTGTAACCTTATTTTTTATAATTTTAACTTTAAAAAATATTTTTGAAAAAGAAATAAAATATGGAAATATAAGGGCAACCTTAAAATTGGCAGGCTTTATTTTATTAATTCTTGTTGCCTTATTTTTATTATGGTTAGGATATATTATGCTAATATCTCCAAAATGAAAAACAATTGTAAAATAAATTTTCTATCAAAAATAATTATTAATTATCTATCATCTTTTTAACGTTTTACTAATCCCAAATCGACTCTCTTCAGAGTCTTTTATATTTTCGAAATAATAACACTCATTACAAAGGATACATTCTTGACAATTTGATGTGTGTTTGCAAGTATATTTGCCATGTAATAAAAACAATGTGTGTGCCACTTGGTACAACAAATAATCTTTATCTAAATTGTCTTCCAAAAAATCTCTTACTTTATTTGGTTTAAGCGGATTTTTAAAATTTTTTTCAACATCAACTTCTGCTGACCATTCAAAAGGGTATAATCTAGATATTACTTTAAAAACATTTGTATCTACTGGCATTGTTGCCATATCAAAACCTAATAAGATCATACAATCAGCAGTTTTATCGCCGATTCCGGGAATTGATAATAGTTTTTTGCGAGTTAATAGGGCATTTTCTTCTTTAAGACCCCTAACATCACCGTCACAATGCTCCTTTATATAATTTGCAACAGCTAAAATTGATTCCCCTTTTTTATTTGCAAATCCTGCTTCTCTTATAATATCCTTCAATTCCTTTTCATCAGCTACTAGCACCTCATCAATCGATTTATAACGATTAACAAATCTATTTGTCGTTCTTTCTTCAATTGCTAAAGTCGTTTTAAGTGATATTAAAATTGCTGCTAACGTAAAAAAAGGACTCATGCGTTTTTCTAACAAAGGATGTGATGGCCTTGGATAAGTTTGATTATCAACAAAAGAATACAATTCACATAAAGTGCGTAGCATTTTTAACATTTTTATTTCTTCTTCTTTATTTGCTTTTATAATATTCTTTTCAATTAACAGCCGAGCCTTTTCATCATTATCAATCACTTTGCACCCCCAATAATTAAGTATTCTAGCATAAGCATATAATTTTTTCAATTAAAAAAGAATTGGCAACTACCTATCTTCGCAATAAAACTATTGTTGGTGTGAAAGTGTGGCGACCAAAATCGAAATAAACCGAACGCAAGAGCACCAGATGGCGATGAGTCCCACCAGAGCCCGATAGAACCAACACTGAGAAGAGAACCCAAAGCACAACGGTAACCAGCAGGCAGGGCGCGAAAACCATATAATAAAAATACCATGTTAAATGCTTTTACATAGTATTTTGTCTTTTTTAATCTCTTTTTAATAACTTATCCATTGGATGTTCAATATTCGTTTCAAAAAATTCACCTAATACCTTACCAGGACCAAATTGAAATTTATTTTCTTGATATAAAGCATATTTTTTGCCACGATAATAATTCATTGGAAAAATCATTTCCAAAATCACTTCATCATTTAAAATTTCTACTGAAATTGCCTTTAAATCTGCATCTTTAATAAAAAACGGGGGGGTATTTACTGGTTCCCCATCGAGTGAAACAATGCCTCCTGAATGAATTAAATAATGATTTTCACTATAATATTCAACATTTGAGACATATGGTGAATAAAAGTCACTTCCTCTGGACTTTCCGTATTCCCAAATTTGCTCAATTGTCATATTATCAGTATCAATACGATAAATAACACCACGGGAATAATTATCATCAGGCAATACATATTCTTCAGGTATTTTGGAACGATTATTACCATTATCAAATAAAAATATGTCTCCGTTTGGTAATACTTTTGCTGCATGCTGAGCATAAGACCATTCGAAATCATCCCCTATTGGTTTAAAAAAATATGATTGCATTTCTTCACTCCAACCTACCGGATTACCAATTAACCAATTTAATTCACCACTGTCATAATCAACACTAACTACAATATCTTGGTGACGCCCCGAAACAATAATGGCATTAGTATTTTTATCATACCAAACTGAATTAATATGAAGCCACAATTTGGGTTGCCAATTTTCCATTCTTCCTTCATCTTGTGGTAATGTTTCAGTAAAATTCCATGTTTTTTTAACCCTTCCTGTCTCGCGATCAATTAAAGCCAAAACATCTGCTAATGTGTCAGTTTCAAAGTCATTGCTGGCTACTAATAAATCGCCATTTTCCATAATGAAATAATCATGATGATAACCGTTTCGAATTAAATATTCATAATATATTTTTCCGTTCAAATCAATTTCAAGCAACCCACTAGTAATTGAACTAGCAATTTGATGACCATTAGCCACTATTAAACGTCCATCTTTAAGAACAAATTCATGACCAAAAGTTTTTGTTAAATACCACCTGGGATCTCCATTAACATCATATGCTGCTAGATGTCCGCCTGAATAAACAGGTGTCACAAATAATAAATCATTTGTTAGTTTTTCTTTTTTAGCAGTAACTTCATCCGGCAAAATAAAATCTTCAGGTAATTCACCCGTTATAATTTCTAATTCTGTCGCTTCTTCATCAATAATAATTCTAACATTATTCACTTTATTAGCATATAAACCATATATCGGAATAATATGTTCTTTTGTTTCGCTAAAAGTATGTTCAAAAGTTGATAACGCATCTTTTCCCTCAACCACTACAGTTACTTCTTTTTCTTCTTCTGTTAAAAACATTACCAAAGCTGTTAAGGGCGAAATATTATAAGGATCTACAACTACTAAAGGTTCTTCAAAAGAATATTTGTTTTCTCTTAAATCTGACAATAAATCATTTTCTATTTGATACTGTTGCTCAATTAAAGCAATTAATCCTTTATCACTTTCTACTTCTATTTGTGTTTGTTCTTTTTTATCAGTTTCCTCTTTTTCTAATTCATCTTGAAAAAATAAAAGCCAAACCCCTCCGCTAATAACTAATATTAAACCTACAATTAAAATAAGTTTTTTCATGATTTATTCCTTTGTCCAAGGCCCTTCTGGTGATGCAGCTGTATATGTCCCTGGACCTTCACTATTATAAGCAGTCCTAAATTCATCATTACCAAACGCTAATAGTGAATTTCCAATGGTTACACCACTCGCATTAATTGTTATTGATGTTAAATTAGAATTATTACTTAATGATTGTTCTCCTAATACTTCTAACGAAGTAGGTAATACCAATTGCGTTAAATCATTCATTGCGAATGCATATCCTTCAATTTCTATAACATTATTCGGAATGATTACTTCTGTTAACCCGGCATCGCGAATAGCAGCATAACCTATAACTTCAACACTATTCGGTATCGTAACGCTTGAAATATCATTATCATTGCCATCATACCAATCACACATATACCAGCCTCTTCCTATACCATTTAAATAAACTAACTGTGAAGGCAATTCAAATTCAGTAAGACTATTACAAGCAAAGGCCTCTCTTTCGATAATTTTTATACTAGGTGGAAAAACTAAATCGTTGGGAAAAACTTCTAAACGAAAAAACGCACCTTCCCCAATAAATATTAAGGTGTCAGGCATCATAATTGAATTTAATGTAGCATCACTAAAAGGACCCATTAATGGCTCATCCGGCGTTATCGCATAAATTTTAGTTAATAATAAATCATCAAAAAAGTTTTCAACATATACCACTATTTTATCAAATAAGCTTTGATTTGCCGAAACAAAACTATCCTTATTATCTTCCCAATAGGGCGAATCACCAATTCCAATTACTGGCTCACCTTCATAAAATCTTGGGATAATAGGGTCTTCATTCAAGGGCAGAGGATCCGTACAACCAGTTGGACAAAAATCAGTTATTATTGCCCCATAACCAACATCAATTTGCCACAGAAAATAATCTGGATCTGACCATTCAGATTCCGGCGGATAAGTTATTTCTTCACCAAGAAGAGGACAGTCACCATCATATGGTACAGCTGGATTTATGTCAACATTTTCCCGATCTTTTGTGACACACCATTAACCATCATGAATAGCCATTTCTATTTCGCCATTAGCATAAACTATAATAGTTCCTGCCAACGGTCCCCGACCACTAAATTCTAAATCACCCTCTGTTT
>PWIL01000071.1 GCA_003560455.1 Mollicutes bacterium | reverse complement strand
ATTCACATTTTTTTATAATTTTACATTCGTTTTATACTACTCTTTAAGTGTATATAACCAAAAACCAATTTTAATTATTAACAAAAACAAAAACAACATGAAGAGAATTTGTTTGATTTTTTTCGTAATTCTGGGCTTGCTCGGCAATAGCCTTTATGCCCAGGAAAGACGGGTAACGGGTACCGTTACCGATGCCGACACCGGAGCCACCCTGCCGGGTGTTACTGTTATGGTGCAAGGTACTGTAATTGGCACTATTGCCGACTCAGATGGTAGTTATGAATTAAGAATTCCTGACGATCCGGAAGTGGTACTTGTTTTTTCCTTCATAGGGATGAGAACCCAGGGAGTAACTGTCGGTGACCGAACCATTGTAAATGTTGCAATGGAATCAGATGTTGCTTTATTGGAAGAAATTGTAGTGGTTGGATATGGTGTACAGAGAAAAAGAGAGGTAACCGGTTCTATTTCTCAGGTTAGAGGTGAAGAAATTGCTTCACTGGCAGCACCCAGCTTCGACACTCAACTTGCCGGACGCTCATCTGGTGTGCAGGTTTCCAGTACTTCAGGTGTAATTGGTGAAGCACCCAGAATCAGGATCAGGGGTATCGGTTCAGTTACATCAGGTACCTATCCGCTTATTGTTGTGGATGGTGTTCCTGTGCTTACTGGTAATATTGGGGGTTATGCTACGGTGAATGCACTTGGCGATATCAACCCCAACGATATCGAATCAATAGAGATCCTAAAGGATGGTTCTGCTACTGCTATTTATGGCTCAAGGGCTGCCAATGGTGTGATACTGATTACTACAAAACGTGGTCAGATAGGTCAATTCAGAGTGAATTACAACAACTGGGCGGGTTATGCTCAACCTGTAAATTTGTTCAGCCTGACCAATGAGGGTCAGTTTATCACACTGGCAAATGAAATGTTTGTAAATGCCGGTGCAGAAGGCCCCGCCAGACCTTCCGGACTTAATACCGACTGGCAAGGAGCTGTGCTACGTAATGCATTCCAGCATGATCACAACATTAATCTTTCTGGTGCTACAGCCCAAACCAACTACTTTTTCTCGATGGGTTATGGCAAACAGGAAGGTGTTCTTATGGTTAATGATATGGAACGTTTTACATTCCGTGGCAATGCCGAACAAAAAGCCAATGA
The DNA here is from genome assembly GCA_003560455.1 of Mollicutes bacterium. Taxonomy (GTDB): domain Bacteria; phylum Bacillota_I; class Bacilli_A; order RF39; family UBA660; genus CSSED10-109M. The sequence goes on along the minus strand of PWIL01000071.1, from coordinate 4,320 downwards.
CTGGCTGACTCTTGGCGTAAATAGTTCAATAACCCGTTCAGAGTACAACGACCTTAACAGAGGCGAGAACTCTCTTTCAGGAGCAGTTTTTTCTGCCATTCGTCAATTACCCAACACACCTATTTATGATGAAGATGACCCAACGGGTTATAACATCGATAATATAAACAGACAATTGGTAGGTCCGGGGGTAAATACAACAACAATTGATGATAACCTGCCTAATATTATTTATGTTCTGGATAATAACATTTACAGATCAAAATTAATGCGTACCCTGGGTAGTGTACATGCCATGGCCAATATCCTTCCCAATCTGAATTTCCGCACACAGTTTGGTGTTGATATGTCAAATACGGAAGGGTTACTTTACTGGAATCCTATACATGGTGACGGTGCAACAGTTAACGGCCGTATTTATAACACCCAGACCAATTATGTAAGATGGAATATAAGCAATGTATTGACATACATGGAAACTTTTGCCGATGTTCACAGTATAACCGCTACGCTGGTTAATGAGTATCAGCAACAGACTTACAACTATTTCTTTGCGGGTGGTACGGATATGTCAAGTACTTTTTTCCGTCATAATGTAATTGGTGGAACCTATGGAACACAATTGTCTACAGGTAGTATGACCCAAAATGGTTTGATCTCTTATGCTGCCCGTTTGAATTATAACTTTGATGATAGATTTTTTGTACAGGGTTCTGTAAGATATGATGGCCTTTCTTCACTCCCGGAGGTCAATCGCTGGGGTGTTTTCCCGGGAGGTTCTGTTGGTTGGACCCTTTCACGTGAATCATTCATGGAAAATCTTACTTTTATAGAAGACCTAAAAATAAGAGCCTCTTATGCCCAGGTGGGTAATACCAGCATCGGCAATTATCCCTATGCCGGCCTTTACGGTGGTGTAAGGTATGCTGACTACACCGGACTTGCTTTCGTTCAGATGGGTAACGATGAGCTAAGATGGGAAACAAGCAAGAAGCTTGATGTAGGTATCGATGCTATTTTATTGGATGGTCGTATCCAATTTACTTATGACTATTTTGTAAATGATCAAGACGGGTTAATCCTGGCTGCGCCTACTCCTCCTTCTTTTGGTATACCGGGTAACTCCATCAGTCGTAATATTGGTCAGATCCGTAACTGGGGACACGAGTTTTCGCTCACGAGTACATTATACAGAACCAACGATCTTACAGTATCACTTGAAGGTAACCTGACTTTAATGCAGAACGAGGTTATAAGTCTGGTAGAAGATCAACCTATTACCGGGGTTTACTGGCGTATTGAGGAAGGTTATTCAATCCGCTCCCTCTATGGCTATGATTATTTAGGTGTAAATGCTGCCAATGGTAATCCAATCTATCGCAAGGCTGATGGTTCTCAGGTGCAAGGAAATATAGCTTCACAGAATTACAGGGTTTATGATCCCAGCAATCCTGATGATATATCTCAAGCAGCAACGCTGACTGGTGATGACAGAATCTATTTTGGTCCATCATTACCTACCTATTTTGGGTCATTTAGTCCCAGGGTTCGTTACGGTCAGTTTGATTTAAGCACGATGTTCCGTTTTCAGGGTGGAAACTACATAATGAACCGTACCCGTGCCGATCTTACAGCTAATAGCTTTACTAATTATGGTACTGAGTTGCTCGGCAGATGGCAAAGTGCTGAAGAGCCGGGCGATGGCTGGACACCAAAATTGTGGCATGGTCGCACAAACTTTATAAACAGACAAAATGAAACCAGTGGCAGGTTTGTTGAAAAAGGTGATTTCCTAAGATTTTCAAACCTGGTAATTGGATATACCTTACCACAAAATGTTGCAAACAGAATGGGTATTGAAAGACTCAGAGTATTTGCTCAGGGGTCAGAGTTATTCCTGATTACAGATTATACAGGTATTGACCCGGAAATGGAATCAGCAGGAGTTGACTTTAACATTTCTCCACGCCAACGAACCCTGACTGTTGGGTTAAATCTTAGTTTATAAATTTTAAATCAAAAAAAATGAAAGATATGAAAAAATATATCAAGAAAATTGGGTTAGTATTTCTTATCCCGGTTTTATTTTCGGGCCTGATTTTTAACTCCTGTAGTGAGGATGATATTATCGGTCTTGAACCCTTTAATCAGGTGGCAGATGCATCTGCATTTACTACACCAGAATTGATCTCTCTTACTATTAACGGTATGTATAATGCATATCAGATTGGTGACTTTAACGGAGGTAATCGTGGCTACCCCTTCGGTGCCGCATTTGTACAGCAGGGAGACAACCGTGGTGAAGATGTAGTGAATTGGTATGCTTTTTACGGCTTTACCTATCAGGGTACTTATAATGCCACTACAGCTAATAATGTGTTCTATTGGTCGGATACTTATCGGGCAATAAATCGCTCTAACATAGTTGTAGAGGGTGTAATGCAGGCTGCAGAAGAGGGTATTATCAGCCAGGAACTGGCAAACTCTTATGCCGGTGAGGCGAAACTTTTGCGGGCCGCTGCTTACCATGAACTCCTGAAAATGTTTGCACGTCCATACAGGCATACTCCTGATGCTTCACACATGGGTGTTCCTTATCATAAAACTCCATTCACTACCGTTGCATCGGTTGATGAAGGGTATAATGTGGGCAGACATAGTGTAGCAGAATGTTATGCATGGATATTGGAAGACCTCAATTTTGCAGAGCAAAATCTACCATTAAAATCCGAACGCTCAGGTAACCAACGCTTGGCAAGAGGAACCAAGGAAGCTGCCGCTGCCTATAAATTGCGCATTCATCAGCACATGTGGAATATGCCTGCAGTAATTACCGAAGGTTTAAAGTTCATCACCGGACCTTATGCAGCTAGTTACACCTTGCATGCCAATCCATGGGATGCATTTGTTGGAGGTGCATATGGAAGCACTGAGCATATTTTTGGTATGGAAAGTTCTGAAACCAATTATCCCAGTGTTAACGGTGCTCTTGCCTCCCAGTACAACCGGAGAAACCTTGTTTCCATGAGCCCCATCATCTGGCGTCATGAAGGATGGTTACCTGATGATAAAAGGAGAGTCGGAAGCAGTGCGTTAGAACAGGACGACCGTATGGTCAGGTGGATATCAGGTCGTATACTTACAGATAAGTATAAAAGAGGTACGCAAATGGACGATCTCTCGCCAATGATGCGTTATCCTGAGGTGCTTTTAAACCTTGCCGAGGCTTATGCACGCGAAGGGGATGCACCAAATGCACTTACTTACCTGAATATTGTAAGAGACCGCTCTCTTGCCGATCCTGCAGCACAATCTTATGATTTGGCCGCCGATTTTGGAAGTGATGCTATTAATGTACTTGAAGCAATCCTTCTGGAAAGAAGAATCGAACTTGTTATGGAAGGTTCTCGCTATCCCGATATTCACAGGCTTCAGCATTGCCCTCATCATCCCATTGATGGTGTTCCTGCTAAACTTGCCCAAGCTGTTCCACCACCGGAGGCATTTTATGTGGCTGACAGCCCTTATGATCCATGGGATCCATACTGGCAAGCTGCCCAGAATTTTGATCCTCCATACGTACCAAATTCGGTTTTCTTAAATGATGGCCCATATGAAGGTCCGCTGGGAGTAGAGCAAATTCCTTACGATGACCATAGGTTTATCTGGCCCATTCCTCAATCTGAAATAAATGCCAACCCGATACTTGCTACTCAGCAAAACCCGGGGTATTAATTTTTATTTCAAAAATCTGATTATAAAAAATCGGGCTGCAATTAATGCAGCCCGATTTTCTTTTTTATAGTAACGAATTTATCTAATACTTTTTAGTAACATTTTTCAAAGACCATTAAATAAAACCTTTATATTTGACTTTATATCTGATTTTTACAAAATCTAAATTTAAGCTAAGATGGAAGGTATTCAAAGATTTCTTCACGCAGTCGTTTTCATGGGTTTAATAGCTCCCGGATTATTAAGTGCTCATAGTTTTTTTTATGAAAATAATGGGGATAAACCAATTGAATCGCTAAGTAAGCATGCCACAGCTAACGCTCCCCAAAAAATATTCATGCATTTAGACAATTTGGAGTATTTTGCCGGCGAAACCATTTGGTTCAAGGGATATCTGGTAGACGGAATAACCAATCAACCTGATGCATCTTCGGCAAATGTTTATGTTGAACTTTGGGATATACAGGGGGAATTGGTAAAAAGCCTTATTGCACAGCCTGATGCAGGTAGTTTTTATGGTGAATTTCTCATTGAGGAGAATATTCCTGATGGAAATTATATGATAAGGGCATATACAGATCGTAT
>PWIL01000004.1 GCA_003560455.1 Mollicutes bacterium | reverse complement strand
ATCGGTATCGCGCAGATCAATAAGATAAGCACCCTGTTTTACCAGGTCATGGGTTTCGCGGGGAGTGACAGATAAAATGCCATGGGTTTGTATTCCGTGGTTCTTGAAAAGGTCTGACATATTGACTTCATTGGTTTTATTGTGAGATAATGTCTGACTTTCAGACAAAATCAACTTTTATGAACTTATATATTATTGCAAAGATAATAAGCTCATAAAGAATGACGTAATTTTACGTCAAAAACTTTCTGAATTGAATGAAAAATTTTATTTGTCACCAAATAAAAGGATCAACCCTTTCCAGCAGGGTTTGCTATTATTCTTCCCTTTGTGCAACTTCTCCCCTGATCCTGAAGATATGGCTGCTATTTCCATCCACGTTGGAAGTAGCAATAACAGACCTGCTGATCCGGTGGGGTCGGGGTGCCAGACGAAACTCTATTTTAATCGTTCCTTCTTCACCAGGCATTATGGGCTCCCTGGGCCATTCTCTCACCCGTGTTCCGCAACAAGCTCTTACATTGGTTAGTACCAGAGGTTCATCACCGGTATTGCTGAATTTGATATCCAGTTTGGTTTCCGGCATATCGTCCAGGTATAGGGTTCCGTAATCATACAAATCTTCTTCCCATTTAAATTCTGGTCCCTTGCTGTCCTGTGCAAATAAACTCATTCCAAATATGAGCATTAAACCGATCAGTGAGATTTTCTTTTGTAACATAGCTTTTTTTTTGATTAATAATTGGTTCATCGCAAATATACGATTGATATAACATTTTATCTTAAGAGTATCACCTAATTAACAAACGTTTTGATTAGTTTTTGATCATTCATTTTTTCTTTTCTCAAAAATGTAATACAGACAAGGCAACAACATTAATGTTACCAGCAGCGAAAACAGCAAACCGCCTATAACTGCAATAGCCATAGGCTGCAGCATATCTCCACCCTCTCCAAGATTTAATGCCAGCGGAAGCAGGCCCAAAACTGTAGTTGCCTGCGTCATTAAAATGGGACGCAACCTAAGAGGTGCACCTTCAAGGATGGCTTCCTTTATACTCATACCACGATCACGGTATTCATTGACAAATGAAACAAGCACCACACCCTGCGTTGCAATACCACCAATCATGATCACTACACCGATTAAAACGGTTGCACCCATGGGGTATCCTGTCAGTAACATTGCAGTAACTACACCTACAAATGCAAAGGGTACGCCCAATAAGATTAAAAACGGTTGCCGGAATGAATTGAACTGTATGGCCAGAATAATGAATGCAAAAAACAAAGCAAACAGAATAATTTGCGTCATTTCATTCTGGCTCTCCTGCATCAGGTAAACCTGTCCACCCAGTTCGAAGCTGTAACCTTCAGGCAAATCGAAGGCATTTAATTGCTCTTCGACCGATTGGGCCACCTGCCCGATATTTGCTCCCTGGGCAACATCACTGGATACAACTATTTGCATTACCTGGTTTTCACGCACTACTTCAACCGGACCCAAACGGTGTTCCACCCTGGCAACATTCCTCAATGGAATTTTATTTCCCCCCGGCACATCGATATACATATTTTCGATATCCTGACGACTGCGTATTCGCGATTCGGGAAGCATAACCCTCACATTGTACAGTTCACCTGCTTCGCGAATATGGGTAGCCACGGTACCATCAACCAGGCTGCGGGCGGCTGTGGCAATGGTTTGTGCTGAAATACCCATATCAGCCAAACGCTCGCGGTTGATCTGGATCTGATACTCAGGCTTGTTAATCTGGGTTCCGATGCGGATATTTGTAAGCCCGTTCACTTCATTCATTTGCTGCACTACTTGCCGGGCAATATCATTGAGCCGTTCCATATCCTGCCCCCGCACTTTTACCTCTACCTCAGAATCGCCTGTACGCCGGATTCCGCGCATCCGGGCCTGTACAACAATAAGCCTGACTCCCGGTTCGGCATATTGCATAACTTTGGGTCTTAGCATTTCTACATATTCGCGGGTTGAATAAGGCCTTTGGTTTCGGGGCACCAGTTCAATATCAATTTGTCCTTCATTGGCAATTTCATAAGTTATCAAACCCCATACACGACCGCCCGAAAGGGTAAAGTATTTATCCACATAAGGGTCATCTGTTACCACATTTTCAATACGTGCCAGCAGGCTGTCGGTTTTGGCAAGTGATGTGCCGGTGGGCTGTATGGTTTTTATCATGATACGTCCGTCGTCCACGCTGGGCAAAAATTCACTTCCCAATTGCTGTGCAAAAAACAGGGTACCTCCCATGAGAATGATAAAAAACAATATTACGAGCCACCGAAACTTCAATAAACCTTTCAGCAGAGATGCATAAAGACGGTTTAGTCCAAGGATGATTTTATCAAAGAAATTATCTTTCTGCTTCCCTTTTCCCGGTTTAACCATTAAATAATGGGCCAGTGTTGGAGTAACCGTAAGCGACACAACAAGAGAAATAATAACTATTCCGGCAATCGTAATAATTAATTCGCGGAATAATAATGTGGTAAGACCTGATACCAAAAGGAAAGGTAAGAACAATGCAAGGAAAGTCATTGTAGCTGCTATTACAGCCATTGCCACCTGGGATGTAGCAGATGCGGTCACATCATCGGAATCAAGAGCGGTACCTCCCGGTCCGGGTTGAGCTTTATGTGTACGCCGGGTTATGTTTTCGATTACCACAATGGAGTTGTCCAATACTACCCCCATGGCTACAACCAGTCCTCCCAGTGAAAAAATATTCAGGGAGAACCCGCTGACCTGCATCACAAAAAAGTTGAACAAAATGGTCAATGGCAAAGCAATTAGCATAACCAACACCTGTCGCCAATGCCCAAGGAACAGGAAAATTACCAATACCACGAGAATTACTGCTCCAATGGCAGCATTGGTAACCCCGGCAATAGAGTCCTTAATGTAATCGGCCTGATTTTCAACCACGTCAAAGTAAATATCTGCCGGGGCCGTTTCCCTCAATTGCTCAATGAGCCTCTGTACATCTTCAGCCACTTCTACAGTATTGGCATCAGCCTGTTTCAGAATATTGAGTTTAATGGCCGGTCCACTTTTAAATCTCGTAATCACGCGCTGGTCTTCGTGGGTATCTTCAACCCTTGCAAGGTCTTTTAAAAGCACTTGCGGTTGCCCGGGGAGTGAAACCACCTGGTTGCGTATTTCATTCAGATCGCGAAACTCAGCCGTGGTTCGGAGAATAAACTCCCGATGTCCTTCTGTAACACGACCGGCCAGACGTTCAATATTTTCATCACGCAGGCGGCGAATAACCTGCTCCAACGTCAGGTTGTAAGCTGAAACTCTGTCGGGGTTCAGATAAACCCTTATCTCACGGCGCAATCCTCCAAGCACTTCCGTTCCCGCAACACCCCTGATAGCCAGAAACTGATCCTGAAGGATGTTTTCAACCCATGTGCGTAAGTTAATCAGATCGCGGCTTTCCGACATAATGATAAGTTGCGAAATGGGCAATTGCGAAGGGTCAGCCTTAAACATTACGGGTGGATCAACATCAGCGGGCAGGCGCCGTGTGGCGAGCCCCATTTTTGCCACTACATCCTGGTAGGCGACATCAATATCGGTTCCATATTCAAAATTTACACGCAGGGTGTATTGTCCTTCAATAGATGAAGATTCCAGAAAATCAAGATTGTCAACGGTTGCAAGTACCTGTTCAACAGGTTCGGCAATATTGTCGGCAATTTCTTCAGGAGTTGCCCCTGGCCAGTAAATATGCACACGTACCATGGGATAGGTTACTTCAGGCAAAAAATCCACCGGCAGCCTTAAATATCCTATAACTCCCAGCACTGCTGCAAGCAGCATCAATGAAAGAGTAGCTACGGGACGTTTTATTGCTATGGAGGTAAACTTCATTCCTGACCTCCTTCTCTACTGGCAGAACCTGAAGGTTGTTGTATTCTTACCTGCCGGCCAGATTGTAATTGCTCCTGCCCTTCAACCACCAGGTGTTGTCCGGCCTGGAGTCCATTTACTATTTCCACCAGGCCACCGGTTTCGAGTCCCGTTTCCACGGTCACCTGTTCGGCATGTTGGTCTTCAACAATAAAAACCATACGTTGCTGACCCCTTTCCAGAAGTGCTGATACCGGGATGGCAACAGCATTATTGATGGTACGGGTGGTAAAAGATGCTCTTACAAACATGCCCGAGCGAAGCTGTGGGCATGGGTTAGGTACAAGCACCTCCACAGTGGCATTGCGGCTTTGCCGGTCCACCTGCGGATAGATGCGCTGAATACTGCCCCGAAAAATCTGCTCAGGACACGCATCGGAAGTAACCCTTACATTTTGCCCTACCTGAAGTTTTCGTATATCCAATTCAGAAACAGGTACTTTTACCAACAATTGACTATTGCTTTGAATTTCAAACATTTTATGTCGTGCTGGTACCATGTCGCCCATATCCACCCAACGGTCGGAAATGATGCCGTTGACCGGAGCAATTACCGGTATCTCCCGATATTGTCTCAGGGCAAATTCATAGTCGGAACGGGCCTGCTGCAGGTCCTGATTCAGAGTATTATCACCTGGCTTCTGTTCCACTGCCTGTTCTTTTTCCAGTAAATTCAGTCGTGCTGCATTGATAATATCTTCGCGAAGTAAAGGACTGAGCATGGCCAGCACCTGTCCTTCAGACACTTTATCGCCTTGCCGTGCATCCATGCGGGTAATCTTACCTTCTGTTGTGGAGAGCACATTGGCAATATTTTCAGGTTCAAGAGTTCCCGGTAATTCAAGAATTTCACTCAAATCATGAAGTTGAACTACCTGGGTTTTTACCAATGTGGCAGGCCGCGACTGGGGTTGGCCCTGAGCCTGGGATGTTTCAGGGTTCGAACTTCCGCAGGAAAAAAGAAAAATCAGACTTAAACCCAGGCCGTTAAAAAGGATTTTTTTGTACATATCCATTGAATTATTATTTTTTAAAGAATTCCGAGAACATAAAGTAATCTTGATCGTGATAAATTGTAATTTACGGTTGCCTCATTCAGCTGTAATTCACTCTTTATTAATGCTTGCTGAATATCCAGTAAATCAGTGTTTGAACGACGCCCTGCCTGGTACTCTATCATAGCCAGGCGGTAGCTTTGCCGGCCCTGTTCAACGCTTTGCTCCTGAATATTAACCTGGTTGCGGCTTTCTTCAAGGCGCCTGTAAAGATTTTCCAGTTCTGCTCCCAATGATTTCCGGAAATTTTCCTGCGTCCACTCAATACTTTCCAGCTGCGCCCGGGCCTGGCGCACACGGGCCTGATTCATCCTGCCATCAAATATGGGCATAGAGGCTGTTAGCCCGGCAAAATATCTCCGGTTGTCAATAAATGAAAATTGCTCCAGACCAAATTCGTAACCTGCCCATATCTGAGCCGATACCCTGGGCATATTATCACTTTGTCTTATTTTAACCTGAACCTCCTGTTGCATAATACTCATTTCCAGTTGTTGCCACACAGGATTGT
>PWIL01000150.1 GCA_003560455.1 Mollicutes bacterium | reverse complement strand
CTAGTGCAACTGCAACAAATGCTAGTGATAGCGGAGTTATTACTGCAGTATTCCCATCAACTTTACCAAGTCAAGAAGGAACACCAGGAATTTCTGGTTTGCCAGCAACTTATGATTCAGATTTAACTGCTCATGAGGGTAGTTTAGAAGTTGATACTAATTTAACTTATACTTGGTATCGTTCAAGTAATGAAACTTATGAGGGCAATGAGTATCAATTAGGTACGGGGACAACTTATACGCCAGTAGCAGCTGATATTGATCAATATTTAATTGTAGTCGTTACAACTCCTGATGCGTATGGTGAAGGTTATGTAGTAACTGATCCAGTTGAAAAAGCAGAACAAACTGAAACGGCAATAATGCCAACTGTTCACCCTGATACAGCACCAACTAAAGATACAATTACTTTGACAGTAATTCCAAATCATGAATATGCGATTGCTAGTTTTAATGGAGAACTTGAAGAACCTCATAATTGGCAAGATTCAAATATTTTTGCCGGTTTAGAAGCAGGTTTTGAATATACTTTTGTTTCAAGAATTAGGGAAACAGCAACTCATAAACCATCAGACCCTGTAGAATCAGGTGGTATTCAAACACAACCTTTAAGTGATGAAAGTAAGATTTTATCTTATGGTATTGCTGGTCAAATAGGCGATACTATAATTGATGAAAATGAATTAAATTTAGAAATGCCATCTGGAACAGATGTTACAAATTTAGTTGCTAATTTTACTACTTCTGATTATATTCAATCAATTAGAGTAGGTGAGGTTGATCAATAAAGTGGTGTTACCGCAAATAATTTCACTTATTATGTTAGCTATATGGTAATTGCCGAAAATGGTAGTGATACAAATTGGAATGTAACAGTTCATGTTGTTGAAAAAGAAGAATTAGAAACTAAAATTACTGAAGCAAATGATGCAAAGTTAAACATTATTACGACAGATGATGGTGAAGGTGTTTATGTTGATGAAGAGTGGGTAACTTCAGCTGAAATGGCTGAATTAAATGCAGCAATTGCAGCTGCACAGTTAATATTTGATAATCCAGATGCTTCACAAGCAATGGTTAATCAAGCAGAAACCGATTTAGATAATAAAATAAATGAGTTTAATAAAGAAAAACAATTTGGTCTTCGTAAATATGATATTATGATAGATGAAGCGGTTTCGGCCTCGGTAATTGAAGTCGGTGATGCATTAGCTGAATCTGTTTTGAGTGGTACTTTTAAAGATTCTGAAGAAGTAGAAGTTCCAGGAACTTTAGCTTGGGATGATGATACTATTATTGTTAATGCTTCGGAAACTTTTAATTGGACATTTACACCAGATAATGCCGATTATTACAAAATAATGAGTGGTATTGTAAATGTAATCGCCCTTGATCGTAGTGAGTTGTTAGCAGCAATTGATAGTGCTAATCTTAACAAAGATTCGGTTGTTATTAGTGTTGATGGTTCTGATGTGCCAACTGATAAAGAGTGGGTAACGGCAGCAGATTTATCTGATTATGAAGCTGCTATTGCGATTGCACAAGGAGTTTATGATGAACAAGAAGTGACTCAAGATGCAATTGATACAGCAAAAAATAATTTAATTACCGCAACAAATGAGTTTAATGACGCTAAGCAAGCGGGAACTTTAGTTGTTTTAAGAACAGCAACAGTTGAATTAAGTTCAGGAAGTGCAGTATTCCATTATCGTTTCTTTAGTGATTTAGAAGGTCAAATTGAAATTGATTATGGAGATGTTTTAGATGAACCGATTTTCCTAAATTTAGAAACTTCAATGGTTAGTATTCAAGCTAAATCAGGTGAAACAGTTGAGCATGAAGGTACTGCTTCACTAGATTCATTAGGTATAGTTGATGGTCAAGTAGTTTATGATGATATTGAAGAATTAATAACAGCTTTTGATTTAGACATTCAAAGTTGGACACAACCGCCAACGCATATAGAATTAGATCTTAAAGGCGGAATCGGTGAAAATAGTTGGGATTTAGATCCAATTGTGATTGAATTAGATGCAGCTGACCTTGAAATAATAGATGCGTTATTTATTGGCAATATTGGCGCACAAGTACAAGATGATGTAGTAGCGGTTGGAACTTTACCACATTTTATTTTAAATGTTGTTATTAAAGATGATAGCGATGTAGAAGTATATAATAAGCCAGTGGAAGCAAATGAACATGGTAATGTGATTGTTGAAGAATTTATAGAACCAGGATACACTATTATAGTAGGTCATGGAACAGCTCAAAAAGAATATGTAGTTGAGAATTTAGTATTAACCGTGCTGGATCGGGCTAATAATAATGTTGGCGGAAAAGCTGATCCTGAACAAGAGGTAACAATTAGTTTAGTTGGTTGGTCAGGACCTGTTAGAACGGTTATTGATGAACGAAATATTTTGGCTGAGGGCGATGGTAATTGGGCATTTGATTATAATACGACAGATTATAATTTTGCTGATTATGAATTTAGCGTTTTCATTGAAGATGAAAATGGTAATCAAACGCGAATATATCGCGATCATGTCCTTTCAATATGGGTTACACCATATAACATCCATGTTCCTCATCATACTGAAACAGATGTTGTGTTTAACGAAACATTTGAAATTGGAATCGGTGAATTTTTCTTCTTAGAAGGTGTTAATGAATCAGATTTTGAATTAACCGGAGTATTAGAGGAATTAAATGTTGAATCAGTAACTTTTAATCCAGCAAGTCCACAAGTAGTTGAAGTTTTAGTAACTGGAGTTTTAAATATATCTTCAGCTGATTGGGATCAACATTATGATGATACTGGTATGCATATTATGCTAGGTGACATTATTGTTAAAGCAAGTGGGCATACTGGTAGTAATGATTTAGAGCATTATGTTATTGTTCATAAAGAACCAATTGAAAGTGAATTAGTAGTAACAATTGATGAGGGTGGTAGGGTACATGGTCATCATTGGACTGCTCATAGTGAAGTGGAAATCCATGTTGAGCGTGGTGGTATAAACATTATGACTTATCAAATTGAAACTAATTATGGCGGTCATTTTATGGTAAGGGACTGGATGTTTGCTGAGCATGAAGTTGCTTTACAAGTAGATGATGTAATTACGGTTCATGAAATAGATGATCCTTCTGTAACTCATTCAGTAACCGTTGAACTAATTGATATAGTAATTGATGTTGAAAATAATAAGATTACAGGTACAACAACACCAAATAGATGGGTTGAAGTATTTGTTAAAACAAATGGTGAATGGCATCATGAGTGGCCTTATGGTGAAGCACAAGCTGATTCAGAGGGTAATTTTGTAATAGATTTAATTGAGTTTGATGATGAAGAGTATCAATTACAACCAGGTGACTGGGGTAGTGTTTATACGCGCACAATGAATCATGGATCAACATATATTAATTGGGAAATTCCAATTGAACCATCGCTTGAAGCATTATTAAGTCATAATGCTATTTCCGGTGATGGCTTTACTAATGATAATGAAGTAACTATCACTATTAATGATGGAGCAGAAACTTTTACAAAAGAAACAGATGGTGGTTGGTTTTGGTTTGGATTTGAAGATGATTATACATTAATAGCAGGTGACACTATTCATGTTAGTGATGGTTATAATGAAACTGAACATATTATCTTTGATATAACCTTAACAACAGATCGTGCCGCTAATTTTATTGAAGGAACAGCAGAAGCTAATAAAAAAGTTTATATTCAATTAACTGAAGAAGTGCCTATGCAAGGCCCTAACCTTATTTATGATTCACATACAATGAGTGATTCAGATGGTAATTGGAACTATGATTTTGCTGGTAGTGGTAAAAATATTGAACACTATGAAGTAAGAGTTTATCAAGTTGATGACAATGGTAATAGAACAATGATTATTGAATCACCAATTTATCCAATCGGTCACATTAATCCACAACATATTGAACATCCGATTTATACATTTGAAGATGTTCCGTTTAATCATGATTTTACAATTGAACTGTTTGACGGTAGTCCAGATGTTTTCAATGAAAATCTAGAAGAAAGTGATTTTGCTTTAGAAGGTTTGTTTATAGATGGTGAATTTGCAACAGATATAACTATTGATAATGTAAATCGTCTTTCTGATAAAGCAGTAGAATTAACAGTAAGCGGAATTTTAAATGTTAGTGAAGAAGATTGGGATGACAATAAAGCAGAAACTGGTAACTGGGCGATGTTTGGTCATATAATTGTTAAACCAAGTGCTTATAATGGTGATTATGATCATGCAATGCAAGTAGGATTTACTAAACTTCATGAAGATCCTGATCCAAATATACATTTAACTTATTATAATGAAGAAACTTATATTCATGTTAATCATTTTCCTGAAAATACACCAATTGAGTTATTAATAAAACGTGGTGATACTATATTATACAAAGATTTAACAGAATCAACACATGGGGATGGATTTTATTCATATCATGTTGAAGGATTTGAATTACTAGTAGATGATGAAATTGTTGTGCAAACAGATGATGGAGACATTGTAGTAACACTAGTATATAAAGATTTTAGTGTTGAAATTCATCAAGAAGAAAATAAAATAAGTGGAACCGCTGCTGCTAATAGTAATATAAAAATTGTAGTTGATTATATTAACAAAGAAGTTTTTGGACAAGCAGATCCTGATGGTAATTGGGATATATCATTTGATGGAATTCATGAATTAAATTATGCTGATGAAGGTAAAATTTATGTCTTTGACAATAATTGGTCGGCTGTTTATAAGCATTGGCATATTGAGGCTCAAGCCTTTGCTGAACCACATTACTTAAATGTAGAAATTTATGATGGTCATCATGATGTTGATATTCATATCGAGTTTGATTTGAGATTAGATGAAGGGGAATTTAATGCGGATTTAACTGCTGATCATTTTGAACTTGGTGGTGTTTTCGAAGATGAAAACATTACTGAGGTGAATTTAGATATCTTGGATGTAGCAAACAATGAGGAACATGTTAATCATTATTTTGTAACAATTTCAGGAACTTTGAATATAAGTGAAGAAGATTGGCAAAATGGTCATTCGCAAGATAAATTAGCAGAAATCTTTATTAAAGAAGATGCTCATACAGGTGAAGGCGATTTAAGGGTTGTTGTTAAAATAAGGCCAGAACATGGTGATGGACATTATCAACCAGAACCAAACGTTGTTGTTTCACGTGGTCATGGTGGAAATATTAATATTAATCATTGGCCGGAGGATACTAATTTAGAAGTTAAAATTGACGGTGATGGAAAAGATGTGTGGACTAAAACAATTTCAAGTAATAATAATAGTTATCATTTGCCTTCCGATTTAAATTATGAAGAAGGTTTAGCAGTAGGTGATACGGTAACGGTTACCAATTTAAGTGATTCTGATCAATATGTTATAGTTAATGTTGAAAAAATTGAAATAGATGAAGTAAATATTGATACAAATGTTATTAGCGGGGTAGCGACATCTGATACTTTGATTGAAGTAAGGGTAT
>PWIL01000115.1 GCA_003560455.1 Mollicutes bacterium | reverse complement strand
CAGCACAAAAACAAAATTAATAATCCTAATCTTTTCATTATTTATCGATAGAAATAAGATGCTTCAAGCACTTTTTCTTGCGCCCTTTCATCAATTCGATTTAAACCTGGCGTAATACTATTATAAAAATAAATATCTAAAACACCCTCTAAATCATTATCCGTAATACTATTCAAATTAATACCACGGCCAGTATTTCCACTCCGATTATCAACAACTTCTCCAAAAGGCCGATCAGAACGCCCCATATGTGGTGATGGAATTATCGCCCCAGCAATTTTCACTTCATCAATTTCAACAATAATTGCTCGTCTCAAAAAATTCCACTCGCCACCAATCAATTCTTTTAAAATTTCTGTATCTTCAGCAGTTAAAGTCTCCACATCAGCAATTGTCCTTTTATGGCTATCTTCAATTCGTCTAACATTAAAAGTTTCACCAGTTTCAACATCGGTAATGATTGCTTCTTTTCCTTCACCAAAAATTTCTAAAGCTTCTTGATAATCAATTAAAATACTATTAGCTTGGCGAATATTAATCGATTCTTCATCTTGGACATAGCCTAAATTAAGGTTACTTGTTAAAAACTGCAAAGAAATTAAAACATAACCTTCTTCTTTTAAAAGCGGCTTTCCTAAATCACGAGCATTGCCATCAACAAACGCAATATCACTACCAATAATTACTTCAATATCACCAAATATAATTGTATTATCATCTTGTTCATAATTAATTTCTAATGCATCCAAAATTAATAATAGCGGCACTAAATAATCATCTTCACTACTTTCCAATTGATAACCGATTGCATTTCCATTTACTTCTAAGTTTAATTCTTGTGTTTCCTCCTGCCCACAACCAACACTTAATAATATAATTAATAAAATAAATATTTTTTTCATTTTACCTCCTGCTTTTTCTTCAAAAAAAAAGAAATCACCAAGCACTAATAATATACCATATTTTTGGTTAAAATAGCAAGTTACTGATCTCTAATTTCCGCATCTAACTTTTGCTTGACATTTTCAATGATTTGATTAAATAAAGCCATCACTTCTTGATCGTTTAAAGTCCGTGAACCATCGCGAAATAATAAACTTATCCCAATTGATTTTTTATTATCATCGATTTGATAAACATCAAAAATAGTGATTTCTTGTAAAATTTGATTGCTTTTTTTTCTAATTAAATCAGTTAATTCTTGAGCAGTGATTTCATTTTTAACAATAAAAGCAACATCTTTTTTAATTGCCGGATATTTAAATGGTTCTTTTGCTTTAATTGCTCGAACTGGCAATTCATACAATAAATCCAAATTTAATTCAACCCCATAAACATCAGTTACTAATCGGGGACTGATTTGACCAATATAGCCAACTTCTTTTTTATCGATAAATATCTTAGCAAAACGACCAGGATGAAAATTATTTTTAGAAGATTTTTTAAATTGATAGCGCCCGCTAAAGCCCAAATAATTCAATAAATTTTCAACCATTCCTTTAGCAACAAAAAAATCAACAGTAATATTCTTATTTTGCCATGAACTATCAATTATTTTACCATTTAGTAAAAATGCTAGATGATAATCGGTTAAATATTCTTCTTTTTCATAATAAACTGTTCCAATTTCAAAAATACTAATATCTTTAATATTTCTAGCATGATTATAATTATAAGTATTATAAAGCGAAACCATTAAATTAGTTCGCATAAATGCTCTTTCGTTACTAACTGGATCTTTAATTTTGATCGCTTTTTTATTATTAGAAAATAAAGCAATATCTTCCTTACTAACTAACGAATAATTAATTGTTTCATTCAAATTATCAGCTAAAAAATTGCGAATTTTTTTAATATAAGTTAATTTTGGTTCCCGTTGACCAATTTTAATTGGCGCAATTGGTAATACACCTTGAATATTATTAAAATCATAAACTCGTCCTATTTCTTCGATTAAATCTTGCTCGATATTTAAATCTTTTCGTCTTTCCGGAATTAAAATTGAAAAATCATAATTTTTATCACTAACTTTTTTATAGGGCAGTTTTAGACGATCAAAAACATCCGTAATTTCTTCTTTTTTCAAAGTAATTCCTAACAATTTATTAACATTTTCAACGGCTAAATTAATTGTTTTATCAACAATTTCTAATTTGTCATGTTTTAACATTCCTTGTGCTACTTCTCCTTGAGCATATTTATTTAATAAATAACATGCTCGCTTTATTGCTAAAAAGGTTCTTTCTTTAGCAATTCCTTTTTCAAAGCGTAAACTTGCTTCACTTCGTAAAGTTTTTTTTGAAGTCCGACGAACTTTAATTGGATCAAAAATAGCACTTTCAATTATAACGTTTTTAGTATCTTTAGTAACCTCTGTCTCCAATCCACCCATTACGCCTGCTAAAGCAATTGGTTGATCATTATTAGTAATAATAATATCATCTTGATTAACTTCGCGTAATAAACCATCCAAAGTTTGAAATTCTTCGCCCTTCCCCATTCTAACACCGAGTTTTTTTATTTTATCGGCATCGAAAAAATGAATTGGTTGACCTGTTTCCAACATAACATAATTACTAATATCAACGACATTATTAATTGGTCTGATTCCTGAAGCTATTAAACGGTTTTTAATATATCTTGGTGATTCAGCAATCTGCACTTTTTCCACTAGTTTTGCTAAATAAAGTGGACAGTTTTCAGTTTTAATATCTAATGAATAATTATCTTCAATCTTAGTTTTATTTTCTTGATAATCAGTTTCGGGATATTGCACTGGCAAATTATATAAAGAACCTATTTCATAAGCCATTCCCAACATTGAAAGTAAATCACCACGATTGGTTGTTAAATCAAATTCAATGACTTGATCATCAAGTTCTAAATAAGTTAGCGCATCTTGACCTAATTTAGCTGTTTGGGGCAGGACATAGATTTCTTCATAATCTTTTGGACTTAAATATTTTTTATCAAAACCAAGTTCTGCTAAAGAGCAAATCATCCCCTCTGAACTATAGCCAGCTAATTTAACTTTTTTAATTTTAAAGTTTTCGTTTAATTCTGAACCAACTGGTGCAACAATTACTTTTTGTTTAGCAACAACATTAGGCGCTCCACAAACAATTTGCAAAGTTTCACTACCAGTGTCAACTTTACAAATGCTTAACTTTTTTGATTCTGGATGTTTTTCACAAGCCAAAACTTCGCCAACAATTAAACCTTTTGCTGGTGATAATGGTTTAACTTGTTCATACTCATTTCCGAGAAAAACCATTTTTTCAGCAATGTCATGAAAATCTTTTTTTGATATTTCTAAATAATCATTTAAAAACTTTTTACTTAATTTCATCTTAGTTTTCCTCCTTTTCTAGCCGACCAAATTGTTTTAGAAAATCAATATTATTTAAATATAATTGCCGGATATCATTAACACCGTATTTTAGCATAACCATGCGATCAGGTCCTGGTCCAAAGGCAAAGCCGCTAAAAACTTCTGGATCATAACCACCCATTTTTAATACTTCTGGATGAACCATCCCGGCTCCTAAAATCTCTAACCAACCAGTATCTTTACAGATTCGGCAACCAGCTCCTTGACACTTAAAACAAGTTACATCGACTTCAAAACTTGGTTCGGTAAATGGAAAATAACTTGGTCGAAAACGAATTTTTGCATCCTGACCAAATAATTTTTGCACTAATAATTCTAAAGTTGCTTTTAAATTGGCAACACTTAAATTTTTATCAACGACTAATCCTTCAAATTGCATAAATTGATGTGAATGCGTTGCATCATCTTCATCTTTGCGATAAACTTTTCCCGGACAGATAATTCGAATTGGTGTTTTTTCTTTATTGGCTTCCATATATCTTGCTTGTGCTGGTGAAGTATGAGTCCGCAATAACACTTCTCCGGTGATGTATAAACTATCTTGCATATCTCTTGCCGGGTGATTTTTGGGCAGGTTTAGTCTTTCAAAATTGTATAAATCAAGTTCAATTTCCGGACCACTAATCACGTCATAGCCCATACTAATAAATAATTCTTCAATTTCTTCAATCATAATTGTTAATGGATGTTTGGTACCTTTTTTTAAATTAGTTGCAGGTAGCGTCACATCAATTTCTTCTTGTTTTAATTTTAAGGTAAATGCTTGTTCTTCTAATTCAGCTACTTTTTCTTCAATTAAGGTCGTTGCTTTTACTTTTAATTCATTAAACATGCGACCAAATTCTTTTTTCTCGGCATCGGAAAATTTTGCTAATTCTTTTTTTAACAAAGTTATTTTCCCCTTCTTGCCCAAATAGTTTATTTTTAAACTATTTAACGCCACTAAATCTTGAACATTTTTTAATTCATTTTGTAGTGCTTTTTCAATTTTAATAATTGTTTCTTTCATAATCCCTCCAATAAAAAAATCCTTATTCATCATAAGGACGTTAGAAACGCGGTACCACCTTAATTCATAGTAAAACTATGCACTCAAGACTATAACGCGTTACCGATTTAACTAAAAGGTGAATTCACAAATTATTGTTATTAGTTTGCACCAACCACTAACTCTCTTTAAACAAATTATTTGCTACTATTTCTTTTTTCGTTAATTAAAATAATTATACTTTGAATATGTTAAAAAGTCAAACTACATTAGTTAATGAAACTAACTATCTCATCTAATTCTTTTCTTTTTCTCTAAATATTTATTATACAATTTACTCATAAACTACCTTTTCTAAAAAAAATAACCCCAAACAAGGACTTTACTCCTTGTTTGGGTAATTTATTCCTCTTTTTATCACTTTTCTTTTAATTTTATTTTTTATTGCAATCATTTGTCATTCGCCTTCTGCGAATGAAAGGTCACTTTCCAGTGGAAAGTGAAGGTGAAAGCCGTCGCTCTCTCGAGCTCGGCGGTTAAGGTCCCAGGACGCAACGAACCGAAAAGCCGTGGGCCAGCGAATAGTTCCCGCGACCAACAGTCGAATAGTTCAAAAGCAATTCACGTCTCCACGCAGTAGTGTTTGGTAATGATGATGACGACCACCAAGCACCACGCCAATTAACAGTGCTAAGAACACCCGAGGTGCCACGGACACCGGTGGGCTGTGCACGAAAACCATGATCATCTGTACCGTTCCAAGCAGGATCTTTTGATTTTAACCTTTCACCTGCATCATCGCCTCTTGAACTAGGACCATTCCATTCAGAATGACCTACTCCATATGTAGAATCTACAGTCCCCTCTAATACTTTCCACTCATCATCAGTTGGTATATACCAGCCTGCAGAACATAAACCTTGCCCTCCTTCACCATCGCCATCCATTGCTGCTCCCCATTGATATAATACTTCATCTTGATCCCAACCTTCTCCTCCATTAACTTTACATGCACTTGGATATGGATTTGTGGTTTCATCATAAGGATCCCAATCTTCTGCTAAACAATCATTATCTGTATACGCTAAGTTCTCGGCAAACCAACATTGATCGCCTATTTTTGTTACGGCATATGTTTTACTATCTCTTTTATCTAGTATATGAGTGAATTCATTTCCTTCTATTAAACAAGGTGTTGCATGTTCTGGATAATCTGGTTCTTCTGGATCATT
>PWIL01000168.1 GCA_003560455.1 Mollicutes bacterium | reverse complement strand
CATCAATTTCTAACCTTTCAAAATCAACCTCTTTTTTTGGTTGGTCATCAATTTCTGACCTTTCAAAATCGATCCCTTTTTTTGGTTGGTCATCAATTTCTAACCTTTCAAAATCAACCTCTTTTTTTGGTTGGTCATCAATTTCTAACCTTTCAAAATCAACCTCTTTTTTTGGTTGGTCATCAATTTCTAAATTATTAATGTTTTCTTTTTTTTCAGTTTTATTATTTTTATGATGCTTTTTTTTCTTCCCCATTCTCTTAGACCACCTTTCATAAACACATTATATCATGAACAATTAAAATAATAAATAAATAATATTATTAAGACTAAAAAATTATGTTTATCATAAATAAATATGTTAAAATAAAGGCGGTGATCAAAATGCAAAAAACTCTTTCTCTAATACTATTTATTTTTTGGTTAGTTTTAATCTTTTGCTTATCGCATCAACCAGGAAAAGAATCAGCTGAAACAAGTTTGTTTTTGGTGAACATTGTTCTTTATTTTACTAATTTAGTTAATTTAACAATTGATGTTGAAATTCTTTCTTTTTTAATTCGTAAAACCGCTCATTTTTTTCTTTACTTTATTTTAGGAATTTTAACCTTAAATGTGATTATCCAATATCAAATATATCAAAACCATAAAAAACAAATTACTTTAGCAATTTTATTTTGTATTTTTTATGCTATAACTGATGAAATTCACCAAATATTTGTTCCGGGTCGAAGTGGTGAAATAATTGATGTTCTAATTGATTCTTTGGGTTCAATTAGTGGCATTTATTTATGGCTGAAGGTATTAAAATTACGATAAAAATATGTTATAATACAAAAAGGAAGTGAAAAAATGAATGAAAAATTATTAACTTATGTTCGACAAATGCAAGAAAAGGGCATGAGTGATTCAGAAATTAAAGAAAACTTAAAAAGCGTTGGTTGGGATGAACAAACGATTAACCAAGTTTTTCAAGCTGATGTTCCACCTAATCCGCAGGACTATCAAATGACCAATGAAGAAATGCGACAATTAGATCCCAAAGCCAAAATATTGTTTTTTTTAAGCAACAGCACTAGTATAGCTTCATTTATATTAATAGTCCCAGTTATTTTCTTTGCCTTAATGGCTTATGATCTTCAAATGGATAGTTTTATTTTAATTCTACTTATTCCATTTGTTTTAATTGTAATTACATATGTAATTGCACAATTAGAATATAATTTTTATCGTTATCAATTATCGACCGATGGTTTTTATAAAGAACGGGGGATAATCGCTAAAAAATATGTGACGATTCCCTATGAAAAAATTCAAAACATTGATATTTATCAAAGTATAGTAGCAAGAATATTAGGGTTATATAATTTAAATATTCAAACAGCAGGTAATAGTGGGGTAACTAATGCCGAAGGAATTTTACCAGGAGTTTCCAAAGATGAAGCAGAACGTTTAAAAAATGAATTATTAAGAAGGTCAAGAATGTTTGGCCAAAGAAATTTTTAGGAGGAATTTATGAAAAAAATAAAAGCCGTTATTGATTATATTGAAACAATGAAAAAACAAGGTTTTAATGACCAACAAATTAAAGAAAAGTTAAAAAGCGCTGGCTGGGATGAACAAACTATCACTAACCATTTTCCAAACAATGATATTCCTACACCAAATAATATTCCCAGACCAGATGATATTCCGCATCCCAATCGTTCCAACGCAGAAAATAATAGTGAAGAATTACAACACTTAAATCCAAAAGCGGTTTGGCTATTAGCTACGCGTTATCTGGGTTTATTATTAGTTTTGGTATTTTTTCTTCGTAATTTTATTATTGATTATACTACTGCTGATGGTTCAACTAATCTAATTTTCTTCTTTTCTATTATAATTGCTTATTTTGTAATCGCTTATATTATTGCAACATTTGAATATAAATTTTATCTTTATGCTGTAAAAAAAGAAGGGTTTTATAAAGAATATGGCATTATTTCAAAAAAATATGTGACAATCCCTTATGAACGAATTCAGAATATTGATGTTCATCAAAGTGTTTTAGCCAGAATATTAGGTTTATATAGTATTAAAATTCAAACTGCGGGCAATAGCGGTGTTTCAGTAGCTGAAGGTATCCTGCCCGGAGTTTCCAAAGAAGAAGCAACGCGTTTACGAAATGAATTGTTAACCCGTGCAAAAAATTTTTAAAAAAAGATTGCTTTTTTTAAAAAAATAAATTATAATTAAAGCACAAGATAGGAGGAAGAAATATGAAAAAAGGAATATTATTTGGTTTAACATTATTATTATTTGCTGGTTGTTTTGGTAATGACGAAGAAGAAGAAAAAAAAGAGGAAAAATCAAACGGCGAGGAAACAACAGTTGAAATTAGTTGTACAGATTACATAAAAGATTATTTAGGTGAGCGAAATTGGGAAAACACCAATGGAACAATTTTTGCAAACACTGAAAATCCTTATTTAGTTTGGAACCTTAGTTCAAATGTTGTCACAATTATGGAAGACGATGGAAACACTAGTTTATTTTTAAACAATGATCAAATTTTTACCCAAGATGATTTTACAACTGATCGCTTTGAAGAATTAAATGAAGAACTCGACTATGCTACTTACCAAGAATTAGCTAACCAAGTTTATGAACACCTAGATGGTTTGGGATGTCCATTAAGAGGAAAAGAAATGGATATCTTAGAAGAATATGAAGAAGTTATGATTGATAATTAAGATTGTTTTGAAAACAATCTTTTTTTTTTCGCCAATAACATTGTTTTTTTTTAAAATCTATATTATAATGAAAACGAAAGTAGAAGTGATGAATAGTTGAAAAAAATAATTTTATTTGTTAGTTTATTCTTTCTTTTTATATTTCCAATTCATGCACAAACTAAAGAAGACATTATAAATTATGTACATGATAACGCTCAATGTGGTACCGATACTGATATTTTCAAATCATATAATCGAACCTATACCAGATTATTAAAAGAAAAGATTTTAACTGATCAAGAAATCAAAGAAATATTAAAACAACTAGAAATAAGTTATCAAATAGTTAATGATAACAATATTTGTACGCTTAATGATGTAAATGATCTGCCTGAAAAAGAAAAAACAATTTTATTTGATGCTTTGACCAAAGGAGCAGATATTATTCATAAAGCGCCGTCAATTACTGATCCTGACAAAAAAGGTAGTGATGAATCACCGTTGGTTTTTGATCGTGAAACAAGAAGTATTCAAGTTTATGATCAAGGAACATTAATTGATAAAGTTGAATTAGAAAAAGTAACTTTAACTTATACTGGTCCTAGCATGTATCTATTAACGGCAATTATCGTTTTTATTATCTTTTTAAGTGGGGCGATTGCTTTTAATATTATTGCTTTTCAACATAAACGCAATAAATTTTATAAACGCGTAATTCGTGATGTTTTATGGGGCTTGTGTTTTACAACTGCGATTATTTTAATCGCCGCTATTTTCTTTAATACCCAACTAGCACTTTATGAAAAAACACGAGGCTTTTTTAACAACGCGTTAGCAATTCATGATAATCCGCATAAAGAAATTGTTTTAGATGAAGATAATAATATTATTGTTTACCCGGCTTATGGTAATCGCTATGGTGAATTATTAATACCAGATTTGGGCATTGCCTCACCAATTGCTTTTGGTGATTCAGCCGCAATTTTAAAAAATAATATTGGTCATCATACACCTTCCGCTTTTCCAAGTGAAGGCGAAGAAATTATTTACAGTGGTCATAATAATTCAGAACATTTAAAAAATCTTGAAAATATTAATTTAGGAACGCAAATTATTATTAATGCTAGTTATGGAAAATTTATTTATGAAGTTACTGAAGTAAAAATTATTGATGATACTGATTGGCATTTATTAACTGGTGAAGGTGAAACATTAATCTTATATACCTGTTATCCATTTAATGATTTATTATATGGAAAAAAACGGTATGTTGTTTATGCTGAATTAACCGAAACGCTTTGGGATGAAGGTGATTATAATGAATAAAATATATCGTGGCCTAACCATCAGTATAATTGCTATTTTTATTATCATTATTAGTGGTTTTGCAATTTATAAATTAATGGTTAATGAAAACCGTGTGCAAACGGCACTTGTTAATAGTGGTTATGTTTCTTTGACCTATGAAAGAATGGAAGATCACTTTGCTGATTATGTCAGTCCGGAATTAAGCGAAAAATTAATTGATGAAGAACAAATAGAAACCGATATTGAAAAATATATTACTATTTTCTTCGAACAAGACGAACGTGTTTTCGAAAAAGCCCTCGAAGCCCAAAAAATTCGCGAATTTGAACAAATAATTACCGATTATTTAACCGAACAAGAATTAGAAGTAGATGCTAGTGCAGTTAATAGTTTAAGTAGCCTTTTAGCTAAAAAATATATGAATATTATCTTTCCAGTTTATGAACTAGAAATGGTTGAAACCTATTATCATCAAGCAAATCGTTTAATTACTAATAGCATGATTGTCTTTATTTTATCTCTAGTCGCAATTGTTAATTATTTATTTCACTTTAAAAAACGCGCTAATATTGCGGAAGGGTTTTTATGGGCGACTATCTTTTTTGTAACCATTACTACTTGCTTAATCTTTTTCCAGCCCGCTTACTTTAGTGAAAATGTAACTAATTTACTATTTGCTATTAGAAATCAATTAATTATAATTAATGTTTTAATTATTATAATTCTTGGCGCAATTACAGGTCTTGCTTATTATGATGAATTTAAACGAAGAATTATCTAAAAAATTATACAAAAAAGAAAATATGTGGTATACTGACTGGTAATATTAAGCAAGAGAAGATAAAAAAAGGGGTGGAAAATATGTTGAAGACATATCAAAAAAAATTATATCGGCCAATAATTCTATTAGCCATCGCCCTCCTGCCAATTTTTACAGTATTTGGACTGTCAGATGCGGCGAGAGCGGAAATGGATAATTTAGAAAATGAGTATTATAGTTTAAAACCAACAGCTATGGAAATTTTTGAAGATATGAATACTTTTTTCAATCAATGTGAAGCAGAGATTATCGCTGATATGGATTTATATTTGCTAGATGATATTTATAGCAATGTTCGGGGCCGTAATATTGTTGGTTTAATGGACGCCCTAATCGATAATGTTAATTTTACTGGTACGTGTGAAACAGATGCAAGTGATTTACGTAATCGCGTTGATAATAACTTAAATGATTTTATTAATAACGCTCGTGATTGGCAAAGTTTTGTATCAAATGAAATTAACAATTTGCGTTTTAGTGACGCCTATCCTTTGTTTGAAGACAATCAAGATATTAGTCTTGAAATGTTAAAAGTCTTTGATAGTTTTTTGGAGATTGTTCGCAAATCTGATATGGGTTCTTTTGAAGATGTGGTTTTAAATGAATTTACTAATCAAGTTGATTTAGCATTTAATTATCAAGAATTACTTTTAAATAATTTAGATAATCGTTTGCAAACTAAATTAAATGATATTACAAGTTCAGGTCAAACTAATGCTGAAAAAATTGCAGCTTACCAATCATTATATCTGTTAATGACTAATACAGTTCTATCTGATATGCAGTCTTTTCATCAAGAAATTCACACTAT
>PWIL01000041.1 GCA_003560455.1 Mollicutes bacterium | reverse complement strand
TATTCATTTATTTCAAATTCAATCATTTTATATCGGGATTTTAAATAATCATGTTTCTCTTCTGATGACAAAACCTTAATATTGCGACTTTCCAAAGTTTCATCAATCATGTCCCAAACACCGTTAACTTCAATATAATCATTCATTTCAAGATTAATTTCTTTATCAAATAAAACTTGATATTTATAAGGCCTATCGGTCAGTATAAATACTTCGTCACCTTCAAAATATTCACTGACATATCCTCTTAACTTTACTCGTTCACCATCAGCAAAACTAGTTGGATCACGAGGTTCGGTATCAACTTCATTTAAATAAAAATAACCGCCGATCCCCAAAGCAACAATTACAAACAAAATTAAAATCGCCTTTTTCATTTATTCCTCCTTTTTATCCAAATGGCACTATAAAAAATATTATTTCTCGCGCTTATTATTCAGTTGGCATATTAATGCGGAACATAATTTTTTCAGGATAGTCAAGCACTTCACCTTTATGAATAATTGCTAAATCACGTTCATAATCTTCATTTGAGTAACCATAAACATAACCTAACTCTTCAGTTTTTTTAAACCCCTCACTTTGCGCCCAATTATCTAAAATTTCAAACGCCATTTCAGAATCAATTGCCGTAACATAATACCAATAGGTAAAACCTGCTGCATATTCAGTTTCCACTAATTCTAATTCCGGGAAAATAGGCGCATTAATAACTTGCTTTTCTTCTTCTTCAATTTTTTCATCTTCCTCAATTGCTTGCTCCTCTTGTCCACAACCAACCATTAAAGCTACCAACATCACAATTAATAATTTTTTCATTTTTCCTCCTTATAATTTTCTTTTCTTCAAACTTGATTGATATTCAGCAATTTCTTGCAACTGACCCTCTTTATTTTTAATTAAAATATCAGGAAATCGATAAAATTCTTGCCCATCACCATATATAAAAGCCAAGCCATCACTAGGCGATACTAAACCACCAATTAAATCAATATTTTTATTTTTAAAAACTTTATTGTTCGTTTTCATTTGTAAATAAGAAATTAAATCGCCAAACGAAAAATTACTAACGTTTTCAACAACCGGCGGATGTGAGTGTCCCCAGCAAACAATAAAATTATCTGCTTGAATTTTTTTTTGCAAATATTCAAGCATTTCTTTAGAAAAACTTACTTCAGTTGTTTTTCTTTGCTTGCTTTGTGAAAAAAACTCATCAAAAACTACTATATTTGAATCTACTTCAGAGCCAAAAAGCCAAAAAGGAAATTCTTTTTTTTCAGCTACCGTTACCTCTTCAATCGCCTTTAAATGTTGATAAACCGTTTCCGTTAAAACTATTTTTCCTTTGGGCATTTGCGGTAATGTCTCGCTTTCTATTGGTGTCATTTCAGACAAATTATATTTTTGTAAATTTGCTTGATGATACCAACCAAAATTATCGTTTCCACATAAAATTTCTTCTGTTTGTTTTTTATAATGTTCTCTATTCATTTTTACTACATTTCACATTGATTACTAATCAAATTTACTGTTACCGGATCAGATATATGTAAGAAAATTGGGTCAAAATTATTTTTTAAAGCCCAGCCAAAACTGATTTCTATTTCGCCTACTGAATAATGTTCAAATATATTCGGCATTCCAGCAGTCCCCATTTCACTAGGTACTATCCGGCCTCCCGCCCAATATTCAACTTCCCGGCTAGTATTTGGAGCGATATCTGAAAATTTAACAAATCCTCGATTCCCCGAATGACCCACGTGATCATTTTTTGCATCTCGAAAAACTTCATCATAATCTTCAAATTCCGCACTTGCTCGATGATGATTTCCTTTAATAATATAATAATAAGCATATTCAAAATCTTCTTCATGCAACTGTTGGTGACTAATTTTTTCCTGCCCTTCGTTGCTAATTTCTAATGTGAATTTAGGGGTTTCACAAGTATGGTTTATATTATCTGGACTATCTTTAATTTCCGTCTCTAAATATACAAATCGTTGTTTAAAATAATCTCTCTTTTCTTCTTCGGACAACACTTTAAAATCTTCGGTATCTAATGCATCATTTTCTTCTAACCAAATACCACTAACCCGCACATATTCACCAACTACGACTGGCTCATCGCCATCAATAAAAATAGTGTATACATCTTCATATGGGTTTGTACCATCAACCAAGGTGAAAGAAAGTCCTCCTTCATAATAAGAAAAAACCCGCCCGGTAATTGTCACCCTATCACCATCTTGTACATTATCAAGATCCATTAATTCATTTTCCTCTTCATTGTTTCCAAAACAACCAATCATTAAACTAATAACTAAAAGCGTTAATATAAATTTTATTTTTTTCATTTTTCTACCTCCATTTTTATTATAGCAAACTTTTAGAAAAAAAAGAAGAAAGTTCAATTTCTTCTCTCTAAATTAATTACCTTTTACCTAGCGATGATACGAAACATCAACACCGACACTTTTTAGGGCTGCAACATCTTCAAAAATATGATGCTTCACTTCATGGTCTAAATAAACTATGACTGTCTCTAAAGATGGTAGCGTCATTAAAGGTTCTAAATTATAAACAGGATTATAAGATATCGTCACATCATTTAAAGATTCTAACTCTGATAGAGCTGAAATTGTTGAAACCTGATTTCCTTGCAAATTCAAAATTTCCAAATTATGCATTTCAGACAATGAACTAATATCCTCGATTTCATTTCCCCGAAAATTTAATTGTTCAATATTAACCAAATTCTTTAGTGCCGAAATATCTTTTATTCCGCCATCACTAATTGTCATATGGTCTAAATTAGTCATATTTTCAACAAAGGAAACATCTTCAACAATAGTTCCTGTAATAGAAATGTGATTTAAATTAACATCCGAACTAAATTCAATGGGCAGTTGTTCAATTTCGCTATATCTAATAGTTAATCTTTCTAATTGATTTAAATGCTTCAACGGCTCTAAAGAATCAACTGTTTCACGTAAAAGGGAAAATTCTCTTAGTTCTAAAGCGTACTCTAATCCTTCTAGATTTTTAACCCCCGCTTCATTAATTGTCAAAAAATATAATTCTTGCATATCAATCGAAGTAATATCACCCGTTGGTTTTTCTAATTCTTCACGAACTATTTCCTCTAATCTTTCATCAACAAACATAACCACTACTTCTTCATTTGGATCAATTCTATCCTCTGTAATACCATTTTTTTCACTTTCACTACCCCCACAACTACAACCAATAAACATGAACAATAACATTGCGAATCCTAAATATTTCATTTTATTTCTCCTTTCATTTTTCTATTAAATAAAATTTTTAATTACATTGCCAACCTTTTTCAATATAATTTTGCTTCACTCTTTTAAAATCTATTGTATAATCTGAATTTGTTGCCGAACGAAACCGACTACTTGTTTCAAATAACTTTTTTAAATCCATCTTATAATAATACACTTTGCGCATAATTAAAACATTATTTCCCTGCGTTCCTACACCTAGCTCATTTGTATCAGCTCCAAAATCTCGATACTGCAAAGAATATCGCTGTTGGTATTCACGCGCCTTTTCTAAGCGGAAATCTTCATCTGGAATTGATAAAGCCAATCTTGAATCATATTTTACTAAGTCGTCATCTATATGATAAAAATCAGTAATTCCTCGATATTTTATTTCAAATTCATCTTCTAATTCAGTTTTCTCTAATTGGCACCTTTCCACTTGTGCTTCATCAATATTATATTCTTTTGGTATATATATTTCTTCTTCTTTTTGCTCTTTTTCTTCTTCGCCATTATTTCGAATAATGCGCGTTTCTATTTGTGTATTAGCATCCCGATCACGCGGAAATCGATCTTCTAAATCGTCTAAATCAAAAAATGTGAAAACAAAAGAAATCAACAAAAATAGCATTATTACTTGAGCAACAAAAAATACTACAACATATAATACACCACTTTCCGTTTCAAGTGAATTAGCTATAGAAAAAGCAATAAAATCTAAAAAATATACTATTACTACAACTAGCAAAGTTAATAAAATTAAAAAGAAAGAAAGTTGACTTATATATGCTAAAAAGAAAAACATTGACCCAATTAAATTAACCGCTGTCAAAATTAATGCCGATACCCAAGGATTTTGATTTCGGCGACTAGCAATAATAGCAATATTAATAATTAATAACAATAAATTCATTTACTTCTCCTTTTATCTTAAAATGCTTTTTTCAAAAAAACTATTTTCTTAGCTTTTTTTAAATAATTTGTTAATTTTACATTATTTTGATCATAACTATAACTTTGTGGTGGATAAAAATTATATTTTTCTTTTAATTCTTTTAACAAGATTGGTTTTTCTAAGCGTAAAACTTCTTTAATTTGATATGCGTACTTACTTTGCAATTTATTACAATTAAATTCATGATTCCCTAAACCATTTTCTGGAATTTTTTCTGGATATTCAATAATTTTTTCAATTTTAATTATATATTTTAATGCTCCGCTTGGCCTAGTTTCATACACAAAAAGTGTATCAATTGGTTGCTTAGGAAGATAATTACGAAATTCATAACTTTTTTCACCAAGACAAATTAATCTCAAGTATTTTGGTTTGATACTAACATAAATTGCTTTCACTGATTCATACCACATTAAAAACACTATTATTAGTGTTTTTAATTAATTTCCTGGCCACTCAAAAGCATACAAAACCCACTCAACGCAATTATCACAATCTTCTGAATAGCCTAATGTACCAGCAAAACCACCCGTTCTTGTTTCATAATCTTCATACCCATAAAACCAATAAGGATGATCTTCAGGCAACTCTTCATAATTAAATTCATTACCTCGCTCTTCAGCTTGCGAACGATAAAATTCCAACACTTCTTCAATTGAAGCTTCAGCAATATAAATCACAAATGAATTTTGCACATGATTAGTTCGAACTGAGCCCGGAAATCTATCTGGATAAAGCGGGTCAACACCCGGCCCATCTTCAAATAAATTTAATCCCTCTTCTTGTTTTGCTTCATTTTGTTGCTCTTCTTGAAAAGTTTCTTCACCATTTGCTTCCCCAGTGTCCTCTTCTCCAAAACAACCAGTTAACATTAACATCAGCACCATTAATCCCAATATTTTTTTCATCAAATCTCTCCTTTCATTTTTTATATAAATTTCATTTTCAAAATCAATCACCTTTTACACAAGCAAAATAATCTTGCTTATCTTCTAAATCTTTACATTCATTATTATCAAGATCACATGTCCCACCATAATTAATGCAACACGCTCTTTCACGCGCAACATCAATCATTTGTTTCGTCCCCGAAGTAGTAATTGTCGCAATAATAATACCACCTAAAAAAACACCGCCAAATATTATTCCGACTATCAACCCTACGTTAACTTTCTTTTTTTGATTTTCTTCCATATTTTTACACCTAATCTTATTTTACAATATTTTTTGATATTCAACAACAATTTTTTCCCAAGCAACGCAAATGTTTTCCATTTTTGTTTGGATTTTAGGAAAAAAACTTAAATCACGGTAATCGCGTTTTATTTTTCCGACTACCTTTTCTAAGGCCTGCCCTTCTTTTATCATTGCCAAATAAACACCATTACTAATATGACTCAATGAATCAGCGACAGTAACCGCTTTTGCTTCTAGTGTTTTCGGGATGACATCTCTATTCCGATGCGCTCGAACACAATGTAACGCTTCTTTTGT
>PWIL01000055.1 GCA_003560455.1 Mollicutes bacterium | reverse complement strand
GTGAATAATCTGACTGAAGATATTTGCGATTGTGATCTTTCAGAATGTTTGAAAAACCTTGTTTCAATTGCTAAACCAAAGCTCCCATTTGTCACAGTTAATCTTGACTCCGCTGTCCTGAGCCAGGATGTAATTGATGTCCCCTTTTTTGAAGATTCGGAGGAACTGGATGAGTGGATTAATGAAACCTACCTACAACTAATTGAAATGGTAGGCAATTCAAGTGAAGTGGTCGTTTCGCATCAACTGCTTGGAACATCGGAGGAAATGAGACAATGTCTGTTTGTAACTGCTGAAAAAAAAGTTGTGCAGGAGAGAATAGGACTTATAAAGTCAGCAGGGCTGCAACCAGTTGCAATCACTGCGGGAGACATTGAAACAGGATACACACTTCTTTTTAATGAAGAATATGCAGAGGGAAATACATGGCTTTTGCGTGCATATGAAGACCACAGTACACTTATGAGTTTTAGTGATGGTATGCCATCTCAATATCATCGTTTGGCAGATGGATTAACCCGACTTGAAGATCTTTCATCTGAGGCAGTAACAATTATTCTTTCTCAAGAACAATCAAAATTTAGGAACAATATAGAAATTTGTGTGCTGGCGAATGATAAGATCATGAAACAGCTTCGTTCAAATGAAGAAAACTACAGTATCAAATTTAGCAAAGCGGCTCCTCTTTCAGGTTTAAACTTAAAAAATGAAGCTATAAAAGCCGATTATGCTGTGGCAGCTGGAATGGCACTAAGCCAGTTATACCCCGCTTCATTGGAAATCAATTTGTTAACTGAAGAGGTTGTTTGGACCACAAGAGATTCCTATGAAAAAAAAGAAGCTATAAATACAGTTATTTGTGCAGGGATTTTTTTAGGGGGACTATTGATGTTTTTCGGCTTGTTCCAGTTTATCCTGAACAGCAAATCAGAACAGGTCGATACAGAAGTATTGATGCTGGAGGATAAAATAACTGCGGTTACCGATGCCCGTGGTCATATTGAGGATCTGAGGAAAAGTGTTAACCAGGCAAGAAAACAATTTTCAAGCCGGACAAATACTGCTTTGGTACTTGAAAAAACGGGCCATATGCTGCCAAATGGGCTTTGGCTTACTGGTTTGCAGGCTGAATTATTATCGGATGCGGGTGGAGATATGAATTTGAGGCTGATCGGCCTTGCAAGGAATGAAACTGCAATTGCGAATTTGCTTGACCGGGCTGAACAAACCGGAGGTTTTGAAAATGTCAAACTAGTGCTGTCAGAGCAGGTGAAGTCCAGTGATTATTATAATGTGGCAAATTTACAGCCGCAGCATTTGGTGTTGTTCCAGGTAGTCGTTGATGTGAAACCGCAAAAATAGTAGACCTATGAATATCCAATTGGAAAAATATCGATGGAGAATTACCAGTGCATTTTCGGTTTTGATTACATGCTGTGTATTAATGTTGTTTCTTCTGCCTGCATTCAGTGATATAATTGATCAGTACCGGCATATTCAATTGCAGAAAGAGCGTATTGTTTCAGCTCAAAACTGGGAGCATATTCTTGCAGAATATAACAAGCAACAGGAACACTTTGATGCTTTTTATTCTAATTTGACCACCGGTATTTCCCGTGACGA
The DNA here is from genome assembly GCA_003560455.1 of Mollicutes bacterium. Taxonomy (GTDB): domain Bacteria; phylum Bacillota_I; class Bacilli_A; order RF39; family UBA660; genus CSSED10-109M. Next base: position 4,251 of record PWIL01000055.1, on the reverse strand, counting down.
TCAAATGTCAGGGATAATCGAACTGATCTACAGAAAGGCTCATGAATCAGGTGTTGATATCCGGCAACTGCGTCCTGGAGAAATTATTCGTTATGATACATTTACTGAAATTCCTGTATCAATATCGGCGGAAGGAAATTTTCACGAACTGGCACTTCTCATCAATGGTTTTGAGCAAACCAGCTATTTAGTCAGGCTTTCAGCCCTTGATATTCAGTCTGTCAATGATCTCAATTCAACAAGATTATTATCCCAGCTGGAATTTGTATTCATAATTTTGCAAAACCAGATGTAATAGTGGGCATGGCTATGAAAAATGTTATGGAACACAGGGGCATTCAATTTTTTCTTGTAGTGGCAGTAGCCATTATCTGGGGATATAATACATTTACACTGATTGATATATCATCGGATCGAAATATTGCTGCAATTAATTATAAACAGGATTCTAACGGTTCAATACCGGAATTGCCGAAATGGGATTTATATGCCTACAAGAGTGATTTTAAAGATCCATTTAGAGCATTTGTAAGTAAACCGAATACAAATCCGCCACCCATACGACATGAGCCTTCTCCACCTGAAATTATACTCCCTCAGATTAGCCTGAATGGTGTTATTGAAGGTGTAGCACTAATACAAACCAGCAACAGGGAGTTGTTTTTTGCCGAAGTAGGAGACAGTATTCAGGGAGTGCGGATAAAAGCCGTTTACAAGGATTCGGTAATGCTCGAATATAAATCAAAAAACTTTTCTCTAAAACTTCAATAGCATATTCAAAGGTGAATTAATATGAACTCAATAAAGAATTTAAAACAGCAAGACGGGTTTTCATTACCGGAACTATTAATAGTACTTGTAATAATCGGGATTCTGGTTATGATAGCGATTCCAATATATCAGAATATAACCACCAGGGCGATTACTACGGAGGCAAGGTTAATGCTCGGACAGGTGGAAACCTTGCAAAAAGTCTATTACATGGAATACCATCGGTATTCAGAAAATTTAAATGAAATCGGGTTTGAACAAAATAAAATGATTTCTGAGGGTGGCAGGGCGCGTTATGTAATTGAAATTGAACAAGCCGATGAAAAAGGATTTGTTGCCATAGCAACATCAGAAATCGATTTTAGCAATAACGATAGGTACAATGTTTGGGAAGTTACTGAAGATGGTATAATCAGACAGCGCGTGCCTGATTAAACATTTGGCTAAGCGGAATAAAATGGTTGGATTTAAATTATTTATGGCAAACCCGTTATGAATTCGATTAAAACATTCATGAATATAAATGGATTTAATGAACAGGTGTTCATTGCTGGCTGCATGGGCATTATGGCATTACTTTTAATTCTAATTATGCCCGCTGAGCCGTCTTCCCGATTGATTTTCTTCATGATTCTCATATGTTCTTCCTGGTTCGATATCAGATTCCGGATCATTCCGAATGAATTCATTCTAATTGGTACGGTAGCGGCGATGTTTTTTATTGGTAGCGGCGAGATTCTATGGAAAGTATCTGCAGGTAGTGCAATGGCCATCTTTTTAATATTGTTTTTGATTCGATGGTCCGGAGAATTTTTTTACAGGAAACCGGGCTTTGGAATGGGCGATCTAAAACTTTTTGCCGTTGCAGGATTGTTTATGGGTTGGCAGGTATTTTGGTTGGCGTACCTTACAATTCTATTAGCCGGACTGTTTTCAGCTATTTCCATTAAACTGAAAACAGTAAACAGGGATTCATTAATACCATTGGCTCCGTTTATTTTAGCAGCGGGTGTTTTGGGTGATTTTCTTTTACCCTGGGAAATTGTTCGGGGGTGGCTGCTGTGAAAACTCCTTACAAAACCGGAAATAATCCTGACAACAGTGAAAGTGGTGGTGCACTTCCCTTTGCATTGATTCTGATCTCTTTAATCATTGTAATGACTGGTTTGATATTTTCGGGATTTGTTATGCAGCACAGGTATATACAATATTCTATTGATGCCACACAGGCAAGATACACCGCAGAAGGTGCTGTTTTTTATTACCTGAACTCCGATACCCTGGTTGCCCGGGACAGCCTAGAAGTTATTCTTCCGGACAGCAATCGTGCTGTCATTCAATCTGAATTTTTTGGCGGTTTTTTTAAAATAACTTCAACTGCAAAAATTGGAAACTCAATTAAAAAAGTAGAAAAACTGGTTAGTAAATCCCCTGATTCACTTTACAATTATGCGGTTGTTTTAGGAGATGTTTTCAGTAGGTTAAATGCAACAGGAGAAGTAATTATAACAGGTGATATACTAACCGGCCCTCTCGGAGTGAGAGAGAATGCTTTCAGGGGCAAGCAGTTCAGCGGATCATTGAATGGAATGGTGCATACACATGACGGATCCCCACTGTTTGCCTATAATCGTACATTCTACGATAATGAGGCAGACAGACTTGAAAGAATGATAACAGACCCTCCTCCAGTTGCACGGCGGCTACCTCCGGGTCGTTATCGTGCAGAAGATATTATGAACCTTACGAATGATGGTAATATAATCTACTCGGAAGGAGATTTGGAGCTGTTTACAACTGGTAAATCAGAATGGACAGAGCCGTTATCTATTATTTCCAGGGGTGAGATTATACTGTCCGGAAATATTAAATACGATGATTACAGTACGTTTATTTCGGCAACTAACATTGAGATTATTGGGGAGCTTAATGGAAACCACGGATTGTTTTTTGCCAAAAATGGTATACAGATAAAAGACACTGCCAATTGTTCCGGACAGTTTATCGCAGGCAAAAATATTGAACTATCCGGCAATTCATATCTGAACTATCCATCAGTACTTTTTTTAATGGGTGAAGAGAAAGATGCCAGGCGAGACGGACAAATTACTTTACATGACAGGAGCCGGCTTGACGGTATGGCAATTAATCCTCTGCCGCGTTCAACAAATACAGATGATCAATCCAAAATTATTATCGGCGAAAATGCATCAGTCAGGGGTGCAATTTATAACTCCTCCAAAACGGAGCTGCATGGCACGGTTTTAGGATCTGTTATTACATTCCAGTTCTATTTTTATCACTCACCTACCACTTATATCAATTGGGTGAAAGATGCTGAAATCTACAGGCAAAAAAGACCTGATAATTTCATGAGTCCTCTTGGATTCAGTAGTAGGAATTCTTTTGAAATACTCAAATGGAAAGAGATTTAACTAATATAGCTACACAGGCTAATAAATGGATACTTCAAATAGAAATAATTGTAGCCCGATTACCGATGAATGTCTCATTTCGTGTGAAGAAGGCTCCAGTCTAGTGGAATTACTCGTAACCATGTCACTGCTGCTTATGGTGATATTTCCTGCTGTTTTTTTTATGGGGTATTCTTCAAAAAATTCACTTAATAAAAGCAAGATTACTGCGTCGGGAATTGCCCAATCTGCAATGGAAGAAGTACTTCAAAAAAATAGATGGGAAGATGATGTTATAACGACTTCATCCGGTACAGATTGGAGCATTACAACTGAAGTAAAGAATGAAAGCGGTCTCGTTTTACTTCGGGTAAGAGTATCTCGAAGTGATGAAATTATCTCCGAATTTACGACTGTACGTTTGTCTGATGGCTGGCAGAATACCGAAACAGACCTGTGAATTAAAGTATGGAAACCTGCTAAGGGTAAATAATCGATGGAACCACATATAAATATTGCAGATGAGAAAGGTTTTTCGCTTGTTGAAATACTTGTGGTATTGGCGTTAACCGGCATTCTTGGGGGTGTTATGATAACCGCTTATTTATTCATGGAAAAATCATTTACTGAGTGGCGGCAAAATTCCATCCTTGAAAGGGAGACTCACAAACTTATTCGAATTGTGGCAGAAGATTTGTACAAAGTTGTGGATATAGATGAAGCCAGTGCACATTTCATCTCTTTTAAACGGTCAGATAACCATCGGGTGCAGTATGGAATTAGTGAACAAAATCTTACCAGAAATGACCGGATACTGAACAATCCGGGCCTGTTTGTGACACGGTTTAATATGGAAACGTATTTTTTTCAGGATTCTGTTTATGATTCCCGGCCTGAGTTTATCCGGGTTCAATTGGGCATTTCAAATGCAAAAGATACTCTTCACACTGAAACGGCCATTCATTTTCGAAATCCGTCGGCCTGGAAACCGTTAATTGAAAATTAATATGAAACATCCACCGTCTGTTTTAGACCGTAGTTTGAAAAAAAGGCAGGGTACAAGCCG
>PWIL01000061.1 GCA_003560455.1 Mollicutes bacterium | reverse complement strand
TTTATTTTGGAGATATATTTGGAGAAGTTTATGGGGATAATGGTTGGTTTGCCGGTGGAGGTGGCGGTGGTATATCAGGAAATAATACGCCAGGTGCTCCTGGTCTTGGTGGTGGTGGTCTTGGTGGTGGTGATGGTAATAATCCTGGTCAAGATGCGATGGCGAATACCGGTGGTGGTGGTGGTGGAGCACCCAGAGCTGGTGATGAAGCAGGTGATGGTGGTTCGGGTGTTATTATTGTAAGTTGGGGGGAATTAGCGTTTCTTGGTTGTGTTTGTTCTGATCCAGAAGGTTGTACTTATTATGACTTAATTGATGGCGAAGATTATGATGAAAATGAAACTTATTATGAATTAATAGAAGGGTCAATGGTATTAGTTGATGAAGCACAACTGCCCTTTGAATATGAACATGTTTATGCAGATGGTTTTGATGAAAATTCAATAATGGCTGGTTTTTTCCGGCAAGTTTTAATCGCCCAGGGGTCACCTATGGCAGGCTATTACGATGCTATGGGTTATATTCAATCTGGTAATTGTACTAGTGGTGGTGGTTGTTTATTATATGAATTTATTCAATATTATGATGAATTTGGTGAACCAGAACAATTAGATCCAGAAGAAGATTATTATTATTTGGTAACGAGAGATACTAATATATTATTTATGACAAGCACGATGAGTAGTACCTGGGGAACTGGTGATACGAAACCATTTACTTTAACTAGTCTTCATAATGGCGTTGATTTGCGAAGTAGTGTTACTTGGAATACTGATCGCGTTGTGCGGGCTTATAATGATACTAATATAGAAAATATTCGGATGGCTTCGGGTCAAGGACGGAATACGGCAACCCCACCCGGTGGAACAACAACAGCAAGAACTTTATATGGTAATTGGCAAAATGTTCGCTTAGGTCGCGGTATTACTCAAGTGGGTACGCAAACTAACTTTCATGTGGTTCTAGGGGGCAATAACAACGCAACCGGTAGTGAGGGTAATGTATCTAAATATCGGTTGATAATTGAATCGGGTTTATATAACACGTTTTCTTTAGCAAATGGGGCTTCAAGTGCGGTAAATACTTATATTGAATCAAAAGGAATTTATGGTAATGATTATGATCGAGTTAGTGGTAATAATTCAAATTTAGAATTAAATTTTTGTGCGTCTGGTAGTTGGGGTGGAAATGTTTATGCTTCAACCGATATAAGTGATATTTTTGATTTAGTTGTTAAAAGTGGTGAATTTGGAACTAGCGAACATGATTTTACGACTGGAATATATATTGGTGGTCGTCAAGGGGGCTCGCATAATGCAATTCGGCGCGGAAGAGTAAAAGGTGGTTGGGTTTACAATTTATTAGGCGGCCCGTTAACGGCATCTAATCGTGGGAACATTAATGATTCATATATATTTGTAACTGGCGGTGAAGTTGATACTGTAGTTGGCGGAGCTGGTCGTTCGGCTACTTATGGTCATCGAATCGTCCAAATAACTGGTGGCCAAGTTAATTATAGTGTTTTTGGTGGCAGTAATGGTTATAGTGGTAGTGGCTCTGATGGTACGGTGATTGGTAGTTCGTATTTATATATTGGTGGGACATCAATAATTGGTGATCCAACTTTAGTGGCTAATAATAATACTTTGTGGAATGCAGAAGCTGGTTCAATTTTTGGAATTGGAAATGGCCGTGATGGTTTTTCATCAATTGGGTCTTCTAGTAATTCAAATATTATTATTAATGATGATGCAACGATTAACCGTAATGTTTATGGCGGTGGAAATTTTTCAGCAGTTGGAATATCTGGCGGAAGTAGTACAACTGAATCTAATTTTGAAATATGGGGCGGAACAATTATGGGGTCGATTTATGGCGGCGGCAATAATAATGGTTCTGGTGATTCGACAACCCACGCAACGGTTAATATAAATGTTCATGATATTAATTTAGAAGGTTCACTTTATGGTGGTAGTAATAATGAAGGTATTATTTATGGCGATGTCAATATAAATGTTTTAGATGGTCTTTTTAACGAAGACATTTATGGTGGTGGTCGTGGGGGCTATGTTAATTCTTCTAATCCAGGAACTTATGTCCGTAACAACATTGAAGTAACTATTGGTGATGGTGTTGAAGGTCCAGAGATAATGGGTGATCTTTTTCTAGGCAGCGCTTATGGTACGGTAAATGCAATTACGGAAAGTCCTGGTTATTCTTCAGATTCGGTTGTGTTAGAGTTTAATAGTGGCGAAGTAAATGGCGCTGTTTATGGTGGTGCGAAAGGTTCAGGATCATTTTCACCAACTGTAGCTGGTGATGCAACTGTTTCAATAAATGGTGGTTTAATTGCTGATGTTTATGGCGCGAATGATTTTAGTGGTAATATTTTAGGAAATTCAACCATTTATTTAAATGATGGTACGATTACAAATGTTTATGGTGGTGGCAATCAAGTTGCTGGTAATCATAATACTATTTATTTGGATGGAGCAACGATAACTGATATTTATGGTGGTTCCAATTTAAGTGGTAATAATAATAGTTCGAATATTTTTTTGAATAGCGGAACGGCTACTACGGTATATGGTGGTAATAATATTGGTGGTCGCACAAATGATACGAATATTACTTTTAATGGTGGTAATATTACGACGATTTATGGTGGTGGTAATCAAGCAGAGGGGGATACGACTAATATTGCGTTAAACGATGGGACAATCGCTAATGTTTATGGCGGTGGTGCGGAAGCTGATGTTTTAGTATCAACCACAATTGAATTAATTGATGGAACAGCAACCAATATTTATGGAGGTTCTAATTTAAGTGGGAATGTTGCTGAATCAAATATTATTTTAGCTGGGGGATCAGCGACCAATGTTTATGGTGGTAATAATCTTGGTGGAAAAACAAATGTAACGAATATCGTAGCTTCTGGCATTATTGGTGAAGCAGAACTGCCCGAAACTGATGATTTAGAATATGTTTATAACCCAAGCGAACCAAGTTTGCCAACAAATGCAACGCCGTGTGAAGTAGAAGGGATGCAATTTACCCACGTTATTGATAAGCGTGATGGTAATAAGGTTTACCCGGTTACTGATATTGATGGTCAATGTTTAATGACTAGAAATCTAAGTTATACGGGCAATGGTTGTTTAACTAATTCATGGACATCTTCATCACCTTTTAATGCTTGTGATACTCATACGACTACATGGGGAACTGAAGTAACATATCAATGGGAAGCAGCGATGGATGGTGCATCTGGTGAGGGCGCACAAGGTTTATGTCCGGGGGATTGGTATATCCCAAGTGATGATGAAATTAAAGATCTTGAATTACATATAGGAATGACCCAAGCTCAAGTTGATGGAACGGGTTATCGAGGAAGTGCGGCACCACAATTAAAAGATGATAATAACTGGAATGGAACTAATACCTTAGGATTTAGTATTTTACCAACTGGTTATCGTGCTACGGCATCAGGGGCTCTTACTGGTAGCGGTGATTTTGGTTTGTGGTGGACATCAAGTGGTAGTGGAACTTCGGCAATTGCCAGGTATATGCATACTAATAGTAGTGGTATTAATCGAAGTACACTTTCGCGTGCTTTTGGGTTTTCGATTCGTTGTAAAATGGGTGATTTTACTGGTGAAATGCCAGAACCAATTGTAACTGAGGGAGCAACAATAGGTACAATCTATGGTGGTGGCAATCAAGCTGACGTTGATATAACAAATATTAATTTAAATGATGGCCAAGTAACTAATGTTTATGGTGGTGGCGCTGAAGCTGATGTTTTGGTTTCAACTAATATTAATCTAAATGGAGTTGAAGCAACTGAAATATATGGTGGTTCCAATTTAAGTGGTGTTGTTGATGTATCTAATATAAATTTAAATGATGGCAGTGTAACGACTGTTTATGGTGGTAATAATATTGGTGGGAAAACAAATGATACTAATATTACTTTAGAAGATATTATTGTAAGTGAAATATATGGTGGTGGCAATCAAGCGGATGTTGATACAACAAATATTAATTTAAATGATGGCCAAGTAACTAATGTTTATGGTGGTGGTGCGGAAGCCGATGTTTTAATATCAACAAATATAAATCTAAATGGGACAGAAACAACGGAAATTTATGGTGGTTCCAATTTAAGTGGTGTGGTTGATGTATCTAATATAAATTTAAATGATGGCAGTGTAACGACTGTTTATGGTGGCAATAATATTGGGGGAAAAACTAATAATACCAATATTACTTTAGAAGATATTGTTGTAAATGAAATTTATGGTGGTGGCAATCAAGCGGATGTCGATACAACAACTATTGTTTTAAATGATGGTCAAGTAACTAACGTTTATGGCGGTGGCGCAGAAGCCGATGTTTTAGTATCGACAACGATAAATCTAAATGGGACAGAAACAACGGAAATTTATGGTGGTTCAAATTTAAGTGGTCAAGTTGAAGAAACAACAATTAATCTAAATAATGGTAGTGTAGTAACTGTTTATGGTGGTAATAATATTGGCGGAACAGTTGATACAACGAATATTAATTTAACCGATGCTTTAGTGACGGAAATATATGGTGGTGGCAATCAAGCACCAGCTGATGAAACAAATGTTTTAGTTGATACAAATGAATCATTTAGTGCTTTGTATGGTGGCGGAAATCAAGCTTCAGCCGATGAAACAAATTTAACAATTTTATCGGGAATCATTGATGTGGTTTATGGTGGTTCAAATCAATCTGGAACAGTGGATGTTTCGAATATACAAGTTGAAGGAGAAACAACTGAAATTGTTAATTTATTTGGGGGCAATAATTTAGGGGGAACAACGGGAAATACTCATGTTACGATTGAACAAGCCCAAATTGAATATGTTTATGGTGGCGGTGATGCCGCTGTAACTACAGGTAGTACCTCATTGGTTTTAATAGATGCAATTATAACGGGTAGTGTTTATTCTGGTGGTAATGGTGTTGAAGCAGTTGTATTGGGCAATACATATGCAAGTTTAACTGGCGAAAGTGTTGTTACAGATCATGTTTTTGGTGGCGGCAATGCCGCGAATACCGGTAACGAAGCAAATAATAATTCTTTAGCAACTGTTAATATTTCTGGTGGCGAAATTGGTGGTAATGTTTATGGTGGGGCGAATACAGCAGTAGTTTATGGTGCAACTGAAGTAAATATTGGTCATGGTATTTTTGCTGAACCTTATGATGAGGCAGATATTATAATTGAAGGAACTGTTTTTGGTGGTGGCGAAGCTAATTTTGAAGGTTCTGAAGAGTATGACTATTCATTTATTAGTGTGACCCAAGGAATTGAAATGGAAATCATTACTGATCGTTCACATGAATTAACAATAAATGGTTCTATTTTTGGTAGTGGTAATGCTTCATCAACAACGGGAACAAGTAATATTTATATCGGTGGTTATGGTTCGCCTGGAGATAACAAAAAAAATATTTCAATTCAAAGAGCAGATGAAGTGGTGTTAGATGATACTTATATTGAATTATATGGTGCGACTGATAGAACCAATGAATATTCATCAGTGTTATTTTCAATTAGTCGTGTTGAACATTTAAAATTAAAAAATGATACTCAGATATATTTAGAAAATGGCACCAATTTATTGCAAAACTTATATAGTTTGGTTGATATTGGTGAAGAAGAAGTTAAAGGTGCAGTTGATATTGATAATGGTAATGTTACGCGGAATGTTGATAACCGTGTTTATATGTTAGAAGGACGAAATTTGAATATTGCTACTAACGAAGCAGTAACTACTTATGGTGATGTTCATGGGATGATGTTTTTTGGAATGTATACTCGTGACTTTGAGGATAATGTTCATACCGCTTTTTATTCGCATGAATATAATCAAGGGGATCCTGTTGAACCTGGTGAGTTTTATCATTTTATGTTAGGCTCTTATGTTTTAGGTCGTCATAAAGCAAATCATGATATTGAGGTTGATGGTTTTTATACTCACGAAGAAGATGAAGAAAATCCGGGAATAATAAATACTGTTTATATTCAACCAACACCAGATGATTCAACCTATTATATGTGGACGATTGGTGCTAGTGTTTTTACTTATGATATTGAATTAATAGCTTCAAAATATACAACATTAGGAGCAGTTGAATTGCCATTATTAACTTTTTCAGATCCAAATACAGTCTTTACTGTTGTCGGAACTAATTTTGCTGGTTTGGACCCTGAGGTTGAATTGGTGAAACAAACCGATGTGCCTAGAATTTCAACAACTGGCGAAGCTGATACCAAGATGAGTTTAGTTATGCAAACAAGTAATACTGGTTGGATTACCGTTGGTGAAACAACTTTTCTAAGTACAGCGCCTAATCCAATATATGGGACAGTTGATTATGTTAGTGAAAATTCACCGCTAGTTCCAAGTCTGCTTTTTTATCTTTACCATTCAAAAAATTTAGAAACTGAGGGACCGTTAGGTTTAGTGACAATTAATTTGTTGGCGACTACGCCGATTGATGAGTTAAATTATGATGTTGAAATAATTGCTATTAATGTTGATATGGCCAGAATTTTATATGAAGGTGATCACTATGATGGTTCAATGACAGCTGGTGAAGAACATGACCTTTTTGTTCCCACGCAAACAGATATTACTAATAGATCTAAATTAAGTGCATATTTCTCTCTTTATGCGGAAAGTGAAGATCCATTTTATGAAGCCGGGGATCATCGTGCTTTGGCATCATCATTTATTTTCCCAGAAAATACCACTTTTACAATGATTGATTTAGTACCTGAAACACCAGAATATTATTACTATGTGGTTAGTGAAGCGGATGTGCTGGCGGCTGAAGCCGAATTTGCGATTCATAATGAAGCCTCCTATCCACTAGAGCGATTTATTAAAATGGGTTCCACAACGGTTACAAATCAATATGATGATGCGACAATGAATGATATTTATTATGATGAGGTAAATGAACATGTCACTGAAGAGTTTGTTGTTATTGTTGATTTTAGCCAGACAGATATAAATAGTCATGAATTTAATCATTATTTATTATTAGAATTACGAAATAATATGGAGCAAACAATTTTAACAGTCCTAGGTGTGCAACACTCGGTTATGACTTATAGTTTGTATCATGATAAAGATTCAATCATTGGTTTAGATATTGATATTAGTAAATCAGTTATTTATATAGGTGATAAAGCTAATTTGGATGTAACAACCAATTTTCAAAGGCAATCATATGGTGGTTTTTTAATCGAAGATACAACTTTTCATGACCAAAGATTAGGTTTGAAAATCACAATTTATGATGAAAACGAAAATCGTTTAAGTGGTGTTGATTTGAGTGGTGTGACATTGAAATATCAAGACATTATATATTATCCAAGAATGGATGGAACTTTTAGAATTAATATTGCACCGCGGGTTGCTAATGTTTTTTCTCGAATTGAATTAGCAACCACAAATGCAACGCTTTCATCTGGTGAATATCGCATTCAAGTTGAATCATTTGGATCACCAGATGGGATATATTTTGGATTAGAGCCATCAAATGTTGAATCAATTAATGTTGATATATATAATGAATTATATGGTTTAAATGTAACAATGCTTGATGAAGCTAAAATAATTGATAAAGATACAGGTCATGCTTTATATGGTAATAATGTGATAGTTTTTGACATTGATTTTGTTTCGGGCTTGAATAATCCGAATATTAGAATGGCTTGGTATCGTCGTAATTATGAAAGTATTTATTCATTAGAATATGATTTAGTTGATTTAGATGAATACATTACTAATGAGTTAACGCAAGTTGGTGACCCAGAATTAAATGAGTATATGGTGTTAGATCCGCCATTGAGTGAGAATAGCTTTTCGATTTATATGGCTGAAAATTTAGTCAGTGGAACATACCAAATTAAATTTTTATTATATGATGATGATAATTATCTTGGCGAAGTTTATAAATATGTTATAATAAAGTAGGAGTTGATAATATGACAAAAATAAATTTAAATGAAGTTAAAACATTGGAATTGATCGAAATTATTAAAGTAATTGAAGATTTTGTAGTAACTTTAAAAAAAGAAGAAGAAGAAGTGAGGAAGAAAGATAATGGAAAATCTAAAGAAGATACAGCGGAAGATTGATTTAGAAAAAGAAATATTATCAGCAATTCCTAAAAAAACGAAAAATGATCGTGAAGAATATGTTTCAAGAATTCAATCGGCGAGAAAAACTTATGAACAATTAGCTGAACGGATTAATCAAATTTTAACTTCGCGCCATCAATATTATTGTAATTTTAAAGAAAATCCAGATATTGCGGAAACGCAAAAGCAAATTAATGAATTAATGAAAAAATTAATTTTATTTAATCAGCATAATTCACCATATGAAAAAACAGGCTTAGATAGATTAATTTATGATATTGGCAAATATTATAAAAGTAATTTTGAAAAAGTAACGCAGGATATTGAAGAAGTTGTCGAAATATTTAAACAAGTGGGGATTGAATTAACCAAAGAAGATTTTGTTTATAGTGATTATGTCAAAGAATACATGATAGCTTTTTTTGAAGAAAAAGGAAATCCACATTCAAAAGTTTTAAAGCAAACATTTGAAAAAATATATTGGCAACAACCGGATATTATAAAATATATTCAATACAATTTTCGTTATTTATATTATCAAAATGAAACTAAGTTTTATGATTATGTTAAGTTAGAACAAGAAAAACATATTGCAGAATTTGGCAATGAAAAAGAAGCGATAAAAACTTATTCGAATATGAAAGATAAATTAGTTAATTTAATTAATTTAGATAAATGTTTGATTTTAAACAAATTTGCAACTGCTGAATATAAAATAGAAGATTATGAAGAAAAAAAATTAAAAGAATTGTATAAACAAATTACTGTTTTTAGTGGAGATAAAAAGTTATTAGATAATGCTATTATTAATTTAAACGATACTTTAAAAGAATATAAAAATTATATTGATTATCGTTTTTTAGTCGATAATGTAATTGAGTTTTATCGTCATGATGAAAAAACAAAAGTTGATAGTAAAGCGAAATTGAAAGAAATAACTAATGCTGAGAATATTTTAATTGGAAAAAAGGCTAAATTGTCAATCTCTTTTGGCAAAAAAAAGCAATTAAATGTTGATATTAATAAAATTCAAGACCTTTATACAGAATTAGATGAAATTATTTTTCGGGAAAAAAGCAAGCATTTTATAAATGAAAAATCTAAAATAATTAATGCTTTTAATCTTGCAGCAGCATATTATATTACAACCATTAAATTAATTAAAAAGCAATATCCTGATATAAATCAAGATAAAGCAAATGAAATTTATGATGGTTTACGGCCCTTTTTGTTGGCTCAAAAAAATACTATAATTAATAATCTTGATTTATTTAATGAATATGATATTCCAATGATTATAAGCGATAAATATTCTTTGGATAATTTAGATATTGATCAAGAAATGTTGACCAGTGAAAAAATTGATGAATTAATAAAAACTATTCGGAAAATTACAATTGCAATTAATTTAAATAAGATAGAAGATCTGGACATTTCGGATATTAATGAGTTTTTAGAATTAGAAAAAAGAATTAAATTAAAAGCGCAAAAAGGTTGAAATATATAATTTTAAGTGCTATAATTATATTGTAGTAATAAAAAAATAAGAGGTGAAAGAGTGAAAAAAATAGTTTTAGGTCTCATCTTGGGTGTTTACATATTAATTTCAATAGGAGTAACAATTTATCTATTGAATTTCAATGATTATGCGGTTTCGCAAATAGGAGATTACACAATTGTTGTTATGGATGAAGATATTGGTCATTTTAATACAAATGATATTGTCATTATTCGTAAAAATCCAAATAGCGATATTGTAGTTGATGATTATATTTTCTTTTATGATGCATCAGATGCTGAAAATATTATCAATTATGGAAAAGTAAACAAAGCAGAAGAAATCCACGAAGATGAAACAACTTATACCATGAGTAATAATTTTCCAATTTCTAGTCATTATGTAATTGGGAAAAGTGATACAAGTACTTCAATTGCGGGCTTTGGACCAGTGTTGAATTTGCTTTCGTCACAATGGGGCTTTTTGGGGTTTATAATCTTCCCGGTATTAATCCTCTTCATTGTTCAAATATACTATTTTAAACAAGAATTAAGTGACCAAAAAAAAGCAACAAGTAAAAAAAAGAAAGAGGAATAATATGAAAAGGTTATTCCCTTTTTTATTTTTAATTCTTTTGGTGTTATTGTTTGGTCAATTATTAACAACTTATGGTGTTTTTGAAACCGATGTTCAAGTTGGTACAGAAACGCCAATTGCTGCGTGGCAAATAAATGTTAATAGTGTGCAGTTAACAGATGAACCACAAATGTTTGAAGTTACTGATGTTTATTGGCAAACCAGTCCTGATGTTTTACCTGGGCGAGCTGCACCGAACCTAAAGGCCTATTTTGATATAATAATTGATCCAGCTGGGACAGAGGTTGGAATTGAATATGAACTTAATATTGCTTTTTCGGAATTAGTCAATGAGCAAATTTTTGTGCAAAGTGTTCAAGATGCAGATCAAAATGATTTAACGGAAGTTGATTTTGAAACTTATGTGGGAACGTTATCTTTAGAAGATGTTTTAAATGAAGAAGAAGAAGTAATTAGGGTTTCTTTTATTTGGGAACATGATGAAGAAAATAGTGAAATAGATTCGAGTATGGCTGAAGTATTTGAAACGGAATTTAGTATTCCGGTATATATAAGAGTTTTGCAATACATAGATTAAAAAGAGGGTAGTAAAATGGTCAATATTGTTGGTAAAATTTTATGGGTTGTTGAATCAATGCTAGTTTTAATTATTGTATTAGCAATTGTTGTTTTGTCCTACAATTTTTATCAGTTAAATGTTGCAAAAAAGGATTATGTTTCTTTTATGGGCTATGCGGTTTTTGAAGTTGTAAGTAATAGTATGGCTCCAGAGATTAATATTGATGATGTAGTTATTGTTAAAATTGATGTAGATGTTATTGAAAATGATGTGATAACTTATCAGCGGGATAATGCTTTTATTACGCATCGGGTTGTTGATGTGCAAAGAAATTATATAATTGCGCAAGGTGATGCCAATAATAAAAAAGACGCCCCCATTGCGCCTGATGCCGTTGTAGGTAAGGTTATTCGGGTAATTCCAACTTTAGGAACATGGCGAAAAGTAATTGTTGATCCAACTTTTATATTAGGAGTAGTCGGGGTTTTAGGAATAATGAATTATGTTGTTTTTAAGAATAAAGGGACTATAATTCCAAGCCGAAAAAAATATATGAAAGATTTTAAAATAACCCATAATAATATAATAGAGGAAAAAAATGATAAAAAATAATTATTTTGATGTAAAATTAAGATTTGCAAAAGTTGTATTTTTGTGTGTTGTTTTAGTTATAACTTTAATTGCGTTACCATATACCTATTCAAGGTATGAGTCAGAAGCAGATGTTGATTTTGTTTCAACAGTTGCGTATTATGTTTTAGAGGCTGATAAAATAACGCATAATATTAAAATCGATAGTTTGATTCCTTCTGATGAACCATACGTTTATCAGTTTTCCGTTGCTAATCATGATGGTGAAAATCGGTTAGAAACGCGTTTAGAATATGATTTAACTATCAGAACGACAACCAATTTACCGCTTGAATATGAATTGTATTTAAATGAAGATCATACTGATCCTGGTGCGACCGATGTTATTGTTTCCGATGATGTAGTTGCTGATGAAGATGGGATGTATTTTCGGGAAATGACAGTTGCAAGGTCTTATTTTAATTATGCTTATGATGAAACTAATGAATATACATTGTTAATTTTTTTTCCTTTAGCATATATGTCACATGAATATCAAAATATTTTAGAAAATATAGAAATTGAAATTGATTCAAGACAAATTATTCGTGATCATTTACCAGTAACTGATGGTTTAGTGTTACATCTTGATGCCGCAGCTATTTTAGGATTAAATGATAATGATTTGGTAGAAGTTTGGGAGGATTTGTCTGGATTAGGTAATGATGCCACCCAGCCCAACGCCGAAAATCGTCCAATTTATCGGACAAATCAAATGAATGGTTTGCCAGTTATTCGCCATGATGGAAGTAATCATTTTTTAATACCAGATGATGATTCATTGAGAATAAATCCTGAAATTACTATTTTTACTGTGATTAATCTTGAGTCAAGAACAACTGGTACGGGAAGTATAAGAGTTATTACATCAAAAGAGACTGGACATACAAACCGTAATTGGTGGTTGGTGCAATGGGATAATAAGTGGCGGTTTAGGCAAAGTGATATGGGAACTTCAACTATTGAAAGTGATAATGATGCATCGCTTGAACCAGCATTAGTAGTTGTTAGTGGTGATGGTAGTGATATGCGAATGTTTGTTGATGGAACTGAACAACAGTCTAGTGTTAGTTATAGTAATTTAGCAACTCAAAATGCACCAGTTGGAATTGGGCGACAAGCAGATGCAACTTCTCGAAATTGGGTCGGGGATATTGCGGAGGTTATTATATATGATCAAGCATTGTCGACTAGTGACCGAGAAGCAATTGAAAACTATCTTGGTGAAAAATGGTTGGGGTGGGAATAAGCGAAGTGTCAAGAGTATGTGTAAAGTTTTGAAAAAGGTATTGAATATATATTTATGGCATGCTAAGATGAAGTTAACGATACGGAAGGTTTCGTTAGAAAGGAGGATAAAATGAAAGAAAAAAGAACAAGAAAAGGTTTCTTAATGCTCTTGATGTTGGCCTCAACAGCAGTATTAATATCAACGGCAACTTATGCCTGGTTTACAGCTAACAGAACTGTTACCGTTAGTCCAATTCAAGTAAACATTGAAGCACAAGGAGGTATCCAAATCTCAACTGATGGTAGTACTTGGCGTTCAATTATACATAATGAAGATATTACTGGAGCAGATGCTATCTATGGTGCTGCTGTTAACCAACTTCCATCTATTTTAGAACCAGTGTCAAGTGGTCTAAATATTAATGCAAGTGGTCGGATGGAAATGTTTTATGGACTTGTTGAAACTAATGAGTATGGTGATTATATTTTAACAGCAACACAAGATGAAGAATCACATGGTACTGAAGGTCGATTTGTTGCTTTTGATTTATTCTTTAGAGTAGATGAAATAGAAACATTATATTTGACAGCAAATTCAACAATCGAAACACCAGATGCAACCGATACTGGTATTAAAAATGCAGCTAGAATTGCTTTTGTTAATTTAGGTAATACGGCGATTGGTAGTGATCTTGCAGCAATTCAAGATTTAAATGAAGGTACAACTGCTGATGTATATCTTTGGGAACCTAACTTTAATTCACATACAGCACCAGCAGTATCTCATGCCTGGGATACATATGGAATCTCAATTACTCCGGATCATGCAGAACCAATTCCTTACTCAGGTGTAATTGCGGATATAGCTGATACAGATGATGTTGAAGTTGGTGATGCTACTGAAACAGATTATGAAGCATTCTTTGCTGATGTAACACCAGATTATGCAACTGTTGAAGATTTTGATACAGCTGTTGAAATGTTTGAATTACCAGAGGGAATTTCAAAAATAAGATTCTATATGTGGGTTGAAGGTCAAGATGTTGATTGTGAAAACCAAGCATCAGGCGGAAACGTAACATTTAATGTTCAAATAACAATTGACGAACCATAGGAATAAATTAAACTGACTTTAGTCAGTTTTTTTTTGTTAATTTTTATTTAATGTCTTTAGATTGACAAAAATCTTTAATTATAGTAAAATTCAATTATTACAAAATTAATAAATGCGTTGAAGAGGTTGGCAACTCTGAGCAATATAAAAAAAGTGATTCTTTTAGAATAAGCAAGGTGGAACCGCGGGGAAACTCGTCCTTGCATTATTCTAGAAGTTTTTTTATAAGGAGGTAAAAATGGCTAAAATTGGAATTTGTTTTCCAGCTAAAGACTTTCTTCGTTTAAGTGAAACAGAATTTAATCAATATTTAGAAAGATTCCAAAAAAAAGGTTTATATAGTATTGATCTTTATACGGAATTTTTATTAAAACATAAACCAACTAATATTTTATTAAAACAAATTAAAAAAAATAAACTAAAAATAACAATGCATTATAATGAAGAATTTCCTAAAGACACAAAAGAAGCAATCAAACATATCAAAAAACAATTAAAAGAATTACGTAAAATATTAGATACCAATCAACATCGTTATCAAATAAACATTGTTTTTCATATACCAGATTATCAAGACAATAAATATGCTCATGTAAAAGAAATGATTTATCTTTTTCAAGAAATAACGGATTTTGCTAAAAAATTAAGATTTAACATTTTAATTGAAACCTTATCAAATAACCATCCGGCGGGCAATCACCTGGGTAATGATTTTTCAGAAATTGTTTTATTTTTAAATAATATTCCCGCTAAAAACTTTGGTGTTTGTTGGGATTTAGGACATACAAGATTAAACCATTTAGAAAATAAAGAAACTCTTTTTGTCCCACCAAAAATAATCAATCGAATTAAATTTACGCATGTTCATAATGCATATCAACAAAATGGGGAATATAATGAGCACATTCCGTTAACTGATTTAAAATTACAAAGTGCTGAGTTAAAATATTTAATTCAAAATAACTATAAAGGAATTTATAGTTTAGAATATGGTTTAGAACGCTTACCAGAAAATATTGATGTATATTTAGATAACATTCAAAAATTAAATAATTTTATTGAAAAAAATAAGGAGGATTAAGATGGAATTTGAAAAAATAGTAAATTATGCAAAACAATACGGCTTTGTTTTTCAGGGAAGTGAAATTTATGGAGGTCTTGCGAATACTTGGGATTATGGACCATTAGGAGTAGAATTAAAAAATAACATCAAAAAAGCGTGGTGGCAAAAATTTATTCAAGAAAACCCTTATAATGTCGGTATGGATGCAGCAATTTTGATGAACCCAACGACTTGGGAAGCAAGTGGTCATTTAAGTGGTTTTAGTGATCCGTTAACTGACTGCCGGGATTGTAAAACAAGACACCGGGCGGATCATTTAATTACTGAAAACTATGAAGAAGAAGTTGATGGTTGGTCAAATGAAGAAATGATGGAATTTATCCAAAAAAATCAAATTAAATGTCCTAATTGTCAAAAAAGTAGTTTTACTGATATTAGACAATTTAATTTAATGTTTAAAACTTTTCAAGGGGTGACTGAAGAAAAAAGCAATGAAATATTCTTAAGACCTGAAACAGCACAAGGAATATTTGTTAATTTTTTAAATGTTCAACGAAGTATGCGCTTAAAAATACCGTTTGGGATTGGCCAAATTGGCAAAAGTTTTCGAAATGAAATAACACCGGGAAATTTTATCTTTCGCACCCGTGAATTTGAACAAATGGAATTAGAATTTTTTTGTCAACCGGGAACTGAAAAAGAATGGTTTAAATATTGGAAAGACTTTTGTTTTAATTGGTTAATTAGTTTAGGAATGAAAAAAGAAAATATCCAAATGCGTGACCACAGTCCCGAAGAATTAAGTCATTATAGTGATGCAACAACTGATATTGACTTTAAATACCCCTTTGGTTTTTCAGAGTTATGGGGGATTGCTTCTCGAACTGATTATGATTTAAAAAGGCATCAAGAATATTCTAAACAAAGTATGGAATATTTTGATCCAGAAACAAATCAAAAATATATTCCGTATGTAATTGAACCAAGTTTAGGTGCTGATCGAATGTTTTTAGCGTTTCTTTGCGATGCTCTTAAAGAAGAAAAATTAGAAAAAGAAACAAGGTTAGTGTTAAAAATTCATCCTGCGCTTGCACCATATAAAGCTATTATTTTACCCCTTGTCAAAAAAAATCATCGCGAAAAAGCCCAAGCAATATATCAAAACTTAAGTAAAGGATTTATGGTTGCTTATGATGAAACTGGTAATATTGGTAAAAGATATCGTCGGGCGGATGCAGTTGGAACACCATTTGCAATTACTGTTGATGATGAAACTTTAAATAATGAAACTGTTACTATTCGTCATCGTGATACAATGGAGCAAGAAACAATTAAAATTACAGAGATTGAAAATTATCTAAAAAAGAAAATTCAATATTAAAAGTTGCAAAATAAATAAAATATTGGTATGATGTATTTATATTAAGGGGTGATTGAATGGCTAAGAAACCAACTATTGAAAAAGAAAAACTGGCAAGTTTTTCAAGTGGTCCGGTTTTTGCTTTAATAATAATGCTAGTTATTATTATAGTAGGGACTCTTTTAGCGCGAGAATATTTACTGGAACCACAAAACAATAAAAAAAAGGAAGAAATTGAAAAAAAACAAAATGAAGAACAAGTAGATATAAAAAGCGCTGAAGAATACGAGTATGTTGAAGTTTTGGATGATAAAATAATATTTACGATGCCTGAGGGAAGATCAAGAGTTTTAAGCGGGATTGGAAAGACAAGAAATGATCAAAAATTATTAACACTGGAATTTTTAATTGGTGGATTTGGTGATATAGTAGTTAATCGGCAAGTGAATAATACAGGTTTTGATCAAATTTCTATTAATGGTCAAGAAATAAAGGTTGATAATTATCTTGATGCTATTGGTCGTTTTGATGAAAATATTTTTATTTATTATTTTGATGGAGATTTAAAATCTGCTAATTTAGTAATTTATAATCAAGATGGTGAAGAATTATTTGTTTATCATCAAATTAAAGATGATAGTTTTTATGTAGTAGAGAATAGTTTTTTTTCAATTGATGATAAATTTGCATTTTCTGGAACTAGGTTAATTGATAACAATATTTATTTTGATGAACAAGTAATTTCTTTATGTGATAGTGAAAAATGGCAAGATTTTAAAGATGAACCAGCCATTGTTCGTTTTGGAATAGATTATCAAGAAAAAGATTTTTCGAAGTTGGAAATTTTTGAGGTCGTTTCAACGATAGAAAGAAGTTATAGAAGAGCTGATTGTGAATAAAGACCAATTGGTCTTTTTTTTTAAAATAGTTTCTTTTTTTAAAAAATTATGTTAAAATTAAATTGTAGATATTATTATTGGGAGGGGAAAAAAATGGGTTTTTTAAAAAATATATTAAATGGTGATGATCCAGATGTAATGGGTTCTGGCGATAATGTTGCTGATGAATTTTATACGACATCAACAGAAGAAATGTTAGAAGAATGTAGTGGCGGCAAGATGATTTTAATTGAACCAAAAGCATTTTCGGAAGTTCAAGCAATCGCTGATAGTTTAAGGCAACGCAGCACTGTTGTTGTTAATTTAAAAAGAGTAACCTCCGATCAAGCAAAACGGATAATTGATTTTTTAAGTGGGACAATTTATGCGTTAAACGGGAATATACAAAAAATTGGGGGTGGAATTTTCCTCTGCACCCCAAATAATGTTAATATTCAAGGAAAGATAACGGATGAAGATGAGGGCAAGGACATTCATGATAATAAAGATTTAGATGTTGAATGGTAATTGTCAAGTAAAAAAATATATGATAAAATAAAAAAAATCTATGAGGTGACATATGGAGAAGTTTAACCGGACGTTGCGGGGCTATGACCCAGAAGAAGTAAATGCGTTTTTAGATAAAGTAATTGGTCAGGTTGAAGAAATTTTAAATGAAATAAAAGAAAAAGACCAAAAAATTGCTGATTTAGAACAAGAACAAGCCAAAGTTTCGCAATTAGAAAAAGAAAAACAAGATCTTGAAAAAAAAGTAGCTGACTATGCTAGAATGGAAAGCACTTTAAATCAAGCAATCTTAATGGCGCAAAAAACATCAGAAGAAATGAAAAGTTCGGCTGTTCGTGAAAGTGAAATTATAATTAATGAAGCAAAAAATAATGCCAGGCGGATTGTTAATGAGTCGCTTTTACGAGCTGAGAGAATTGATCGTGATGCTGATAGTTTAAAACGGAATATTAAAATATTTAAAAATCGGTTAAAAGATATAGTCCAGTCACAAATGGAAATAATAGATGATATTGAGAAAATAGAATTATAGCAAATGATGGAGACGGTATATTAAGGCGTTTTAAAGAGAGCTAATGGTAGGTGAAAATTAGTAAACAATTAATATATAGATCACTCTTGATGCTTTTTATCGATAAGATAAAAACGGTAACGCGTTATAGTTTCGAGATTATAGTATAATACTATAAATTAAGGTGGTACCGCGATAAAATCGTCCTTAGCTAAGGATGATTTTTTAAATGAAAGGATGAAAATATGGAATACAAAGACACACTCTTAATGCCCCAAACAGAATTTAAAATGCGGGGGAATTTACCAGAAAATGAAAAATTAATGCAAGAAAAATGGGAAGAAATGCAATTGTATGCAGAAATTAAAAAAAGAAAAGAAAAAAACCAACTTTATATTTTGCATGATGGACCGCCATATGCGAATGGTGATATTCATATCGGCCATGCTGTTAATAAAGTTTTAAAAGACTTTATTAATCGTTATAAAATGTTAACCAATCATCAGGTGATTTATATTCCAGGTTATGATGTTCATGGCTTACCGATTGAAACAGCTGTTACCAATCAAGGGGTAGATCGTAAGCAAATATCAATTAGTGCATTTCGGCAAAAATGTGCTGATTTTGCTAATCAACAAATAAAAAATCAAACTGAACAATTTAAAAGATTAAATATTATTGGTGATTGGGAAAATGCTTATGTAACTATGGCCAAAGAATTTGAAGCAAAGCAAATTGAAGTATTTGCGGCAATGGCTAAAAAAGGTTTAATTTTTAAAGGAAAAAAACCAGTTTATTGGTCACCCAGTAGTGAATCGGCATTAGCGGAAGCAGAAATTGAATATAAGGACAAAAAAGATTATTCTATTTTTGTTAGTTTTTCAGTGGTCGATGGTAAAGATAAATTAACCAAAGGTGATAATTTAGTAATTTGGACAACTACACCTTGGACTTTACCGGGTAACTTAGCAATTACCGTTGGACCAAATTTTAAATATAGTTTAATAAAAGCAAATGAAAAAAAATATTTAATTGCTAGTAATTTAAAAGAAACTTTAATTGAAAAGTTTAATTTTAATGATTATGAAGTAGAAACCGAATTTAATGGCGAAGAATTAGCCGGCATTACTTATCAACATTGTTTTATGGATAAAGTATTGCCAGTTATCATTGGTGATTTTGTAACTTTAGAATCTGGAACTGGTTTAGTTCATACAGCACCGGGCTATGGGGCGGATGATTTTTTAATAGGCCAAAAATATCAATTAGGAATGGTTGAAGGAGTTGATGATGCTGGTTATTTAACAAGTGAATCAGGTGAATTTTCGGGTCTTTTTTACGAAGAAGCAAATGAAGCAATTGTTAATAAATTAAATGAAATTAATCAATTATTACATGTTGAAAAAATAAATCACTCATATCCGCATGATTGGCGGACTAAAAAACCGATTATTTTTCGGGCGACAGATCAGTGGTTTTGTAGTATTGATAAAATAAAAGATGAATTATTGCATGAAATAGAGAACACAATTAACTGGGATCCAACTTGGGGTAAATTAAGAATGCATAATATGATTAAAGAACGTGAGGACTGGTGTATTTCAAGGCAACGAGTTTGGGGTGTGCCAATCCCAATTTTCTATAATGAAGATAATTCTCCAATTTTAGATTATGATGTTATGATGCATGTGGCTAAACTATTTGCCAAACATGGTAGTAATATTTGGTTTGAAAAAGAGGCTAAAGATCTATTGCCGCCCAATTATCAAAATCCCAAAAGTCCTAATCAAAAATTCACTAAAGAAACTTATATTATGGATGTTTGGTTTGATTCAGGGTCATCACATACTGGCGTTTTGTTAGCAAGAGATTTACCATATCCAGCTGATTTATATTTAGAGGGCTCTGACCAATATCGGGGCTGGTTTAACTCATCTTTAATTACTGGTGTGGCTGTTCATGAACAAGCACCTTATAAGGCAATCTTATCACATGGTTTTGTGTTAGATGGTAAAGGTTTAAAAATGAGTAAATCACTTGGCAATGTGGTTGATCCAATTAAAGTAATGAATCAAAATGGGGCAGATATTTTAAGACTTTGGGTCGCCAGTGTTGATTTTCGTGAAGACATGCGCATCAGTCCCGAGATGATTGAACAAATAAAAGAAAATTATCGCAAACTAAGAAATACATATCGCTTTATGCTTGGTAATTTATTTGATTTTAAATTAAATGAAACAGTTGATTATCAAGAATTAAAAATTGTTGATCAATATATTTTATGTCAGTTAGATGAATTAATGAAAAAAAGTTTAGCGGCTTATGAAAAAAATAATTTTCAAGAAGTGTATCGCTTAGTTAATAATTTTATTACTTTTACTTTATCGAATTTTTATCTTGATTTTACTAAAGATATTTTGTATATTGAAAAAGCTGATAATCATCGAAGAAAAAGTGTCCAAACGGTTATATATACTGCTCTAAAAGAAATTGTGACCCTAATGGCAGTTATAACTCCATATACTAGTGAAGAAGTCTATCAGTTATTGCCTGGTGAAAAAGAAAAAAGTGTTCATTTAACCGAAATGCCTAAATTAAAAAATTATCATAATAAAAAAGAGGTTTTAGAGAAATTTAAATTATTTTTTGACATTAAAGATGATATTTATAAGGCAATTGAAGAAGCAAGAAATGAAAAAGTAATTGGCAAAAGTTTGGAAGCGAAAGTTAGTTTGAATGTTCCAGAAAAATATCAAGCAATCATTGAAGAATTAAAAGATGATTTATCACAAATATTAATTGTATCGCAACTTGAACTTGTCGATAAACCATTAAAAAAATATCAATTTTGTGAGGTAAAGGTTGAAAAAATGCCAGGGATAAGATGTGCAAGATGTTGGGCTTATTATATGGAAAATGAAATGAAAGGAGATATTTGTCAACGATGTCATGCAGTTATTGGTGATTTAAATGAAAAAAAATAGAAATATAGTTAATAATTATTTGGCAATGCTAATAGAAATTTTATGGCATCCAATTCGGGTAATTAATGATGAACTAGAAGAAAAAAGAACTGCGGAAGCCAACTTGCTAATGGTTTTAGTGGTAATGATAATTGCAGTTATAACTAGTATTATTGGGCGAATTGGTAATCAATTGTTGATTAACCAAGAAATAACTTTACAATGGATTGATATGATTTTTCAACAAATCATTTTTGTAGTTGTTACTGTTTTTGCCATTGCCTTTATTTATATTATTACATTGGCCATTGCTAAAAAAGATGTGGCGATTGGTGATTTGTTTTTTATTGGCGCTTATGCCATTTT
>PWIL01000013.1 GCA_003560455.1 Mollicutes bacterium | reverse complement strand
GTCACAAAAACAGCGTGATGTTCTTCATTAGAAACTAAAACTTCAGAATTGGCTGGTAGTTTTTTAAAAAAATGAGCCACTAGATTAATCGCTTCAGTTGTTCCTCTAGTAAAAATAATTTCATTTAATGCCACATTTAAAAAATCAGCAATATATTTTCGCGTGTTTTCATATTTTTCAGTTACATCATAACTAGTTTTAGCTACTCCTCTATTAGTATTAAAACTATAGTTTTGATAATAATCAATTAATTGATCAATGACAACCTGTGGTTTATAAGTAGTTGCTGCATTATTAAAATATATATAATTTTGTTTTATCATTGGAAAGTCTTCGCGATTCATTTGATCACCTCTTCTATTTTTTCATAATATTGTTCATTGCCCCGGACTAATAAACTCTTAACAATTAAGTCTTTAGCTTGTTTTTCACTTAAACCGCGTGCTTGTAAATAATATATTTCTTGGGGAGTTATTTTACTAAACACTGCCGCATGACTAGCTTTTATTTGATGATAATCAGTTTTTAAAATTGGTGATAAATTAGCTTGGACGGTTTCATCTAAAGCAATTATTTTAGAGTTTTGAAATGCGGTGTTATTTTTTCCTTTTTTATTTATTTTAGTTGTAACTAAAAAAGCAATATCCGCTTTTTCCCGACCGATTCCTAAACAGTTTATTTTTGAATGGCAATCTAGGGTGTAATGATTAATTATTAGTTCATGATGCGTTTTTTCTTTGGTATAAACGGCATGTTGAAAATCAATGGTACTTTGATATAAAGCAATTTTACTTTTTATTTTTGTTTGTTCAACTAAGTTTAGTTTTTTTAAATATAAAGCACTGTTTGTTAATTTTATTTTTTGATTAATGTTTACTTTGTTTTGATTTAAAAAATTAATTTTAACTGAACTATTTAAAATTTCAAACGATAAGTTTAATTTGCAATTAACACAATCAATAATTAATTGACAATCTTTTTTAATTTGCAGATTAAGTTCTTGATCTTTGTCAAAAAAATATTTATATTGGCCACTTTGATCAATTATCTCCATAGCCAAACTCCTCAATTTGTTCTGCTAAGCTAATATCGCCAGTTTTTACTAACTGGCCATTTTTCATAATATGAACATAATCTGGTTTTAAATATTTTACGACTTTTGAATAATGGGTAATAATTAAAATACTGACTTCACGATTAAAATATTTTTTTATTTCTTGCATTACCAGTTTTAATGAATCAACATCTAAACCCGAATCAATTTCATCTAAAATAATTAGTTTGGGATTCAACATTTTCATTTGCATAATTTCGTTTCTTTTTTTCTCGCCACCAGAAAAATTGGTGTTTACTTCTCTTCTTAAATAATCATCGGGCATTTTTAAGATTTTCTTCTCATTTTCAATTTTTTGATAAAGTTCAAATAAAGGTAATTTTTTGTGAATAATTGCTTTTAAAAATTGCAAGTTAGTAATTCCTTCTAATTGTGGGGGATACTGAAAAGCAAGAAAGATTCCCTTTTTTGCCCGCTGATCAACACTATTTTTTTTAATACTAACATCTTCAAATAAAATATCACCTTTAGTTAAAGACACTCCCGGATTGCCCATAATAACTGATGATAATGTTGATTTCCCCGCGCCATTGGGACCCATAATTACATGAATTTCGCCTTTGTTTATTTTTAAATTAAAATTATTTAAAATCAATTTATTATCAATTTGGACATTAATGTTTTTTAATTTTAGCATTTTTCCTCCTTGTTAGCCCACGCTAACTAATAATCAAATTTAAAAGACATTGCTGTCTTTTATAAGTATAACCTATCTTTTTATTAATTACAACATAAAAAAAATATAAATAATTTATATTTTCTTTGCCTTTTGATACGGTTCAACAAATTTTTGATGTAATTTTTCCATATATTCTTCATATGTATTTTTATCACCAAAAAAATCGCGACATGATAATGAAAAATTATATAAATCTTCATAATTACCAAATGAATTACCTAAAATAGTCGCATCATCATTATAAACTATATGGTAAGCGATATATTCATGATTTTTTGAATCTAAAATGCTTTGGCTAAAAAACTGTTGATTATTAACCGGGACATCTTTCACATAATTAAATAAGTATTCAACGGCCAAAAATTTCTCATGTTCGGCTAAGTGATTAAAACAAGATATTATTCCATGTTCAATTAAATCATGATCAACTTTTTCAACATCACGAGCGTATAAATATAAATATTTAATATCTTTATTAATTAAAGAATTTTTAATTAATGCTACTTCTAGTTTTTGCATATTGGCATTAGGAAAAGTAACCGCAAAATTATATATTCCATCTAAATCTTCGCTTTCAACTATATGATCAGTTAAAGTATCTAATTCGGCTTTACTTAACCGTAAGTCAATAGTTAATTCGCCAATTTCAGTTTTTTCCTTTTTGGCAATAATTGCTTTTTCTAAAATACATTCTTCTAATTTTTCAAAATTAACATAAGGAACATTTAAAGCAAATCTTTCCGCCTGTTCTTTTGTCGCATTATTAGCCACCCAATCAGTTAAAAGATCTAATGCTTCACAATCTAATCTTTTTTCTTTGGCATATGCATAGACACAGTCAAAATCATTTAAACTAATAATTAATTCCGGCCATAAGCTTTTTAGCATTTCATAGCCATCGCCTTGTAAATAATCAATAAAATAATCAATTTGTTCATGGTCCTGTTCAATAACTGCTTTTACTAGGACGATGATTTTTTCCCGATGGGTTAATGGTTGATTTTCAAAATAATTTTCTTCTTTATTAAAATTTTCTTTGTTTGTCACTTATAACAACTCCTTTAATCGAACACTATACTATCAGTTCAATTGAAACTTGTCAATTAAAAAACACTATTCAAGATAGTATTTTTTTAAAATTTTAATGTTTTTATCAATTTCATAAACTAAGGGGATGCCAGTTGGAATGTTTAAAGCTAAAATTTGTTCTTCATTATAATTTTCTAAATAAGCAACTAATGCGCGCAAACTATTACCATGGGCGACAATAATAATGTCTTCACCATTTAAAATTTGCAATTTTATTTCTTTTTCATAATAATCAACAACCCGATCCATAGTATCAGCTAAGCTTTCACTCGCTGGTAAATTTTTAATATTTTTAAAAAGGGGATTATGTTGCGGATGCCGCTCATCATCTAAACTTAATGCTGGTGGTCTTTCTCTTAAACTGCGTCGCCATTTTTTTACTTGTTCAGCACCTACTTTTTCCGCCATTTCTTCTTTATTTAAACCTTGTAGTGCGCCATAATGCCGCTCGTTTAATTGATAAGTTTTGTAAATTTGCGGTTTTATTTGCATTTCATCAAAAATATAATCCATTGTTTCAATTGCTCTTTTTAAAATTGATGTGTGACAAATAGTAAAAGAAAAATTTTTATTTTTCAATCGCCGTCCAGCTTCTTTTGCTTCTTCAATACCTTTTTCGGTTAAACCAACATCAGTCCAACCAGTAAAAATATTTTTTTTATTCCAAACACTTTCACCATGTCTCACTAAAACTAATTTCATTTTTTCACCTCTTTTTTATTATACCGGAAATACAAATTTTTTAAAAGAATTTTTAAAAGATATGTTATAATCATAATTGAGGTGTTTTTATGAGCAATAATCAAAAAAAATACAACTCATTAAATGATTTTTATCGACAGAAATTTCAAAAAAAAGTTTTTAAAGTTAATTTAAACGGCAACTTTACTTGTCCTAATCGTGATGGAACGGTTGGTACTAATGGTTGTATTTATTGTTCTGATTTAGGTAGTGGTGAATTTGCAGGTCATAAAAATGATGATTTAGTTACTCAATTTAATAAAGTAAAAGAAAATCTTCATCGAAAGTGGCCGGAAGGTTTATATATTGGTTATTTTCAAGCCAATTCAAATACTTATGCACCAGTTGCTGAATTAAAAGAAAAATATGAAACCATTTTAAAACAAAAAAATGTTGTTGGTTTAGCTATTGCGACGCGCAGTGATGCTATTAATACCGAAGTTTTAAATTATCTTGGTGATTTAAATAAAAAAACTTTTTTAACAATTGAGTTAGGTTTACAAACAATTCATCCAGCAACTAATATTTTAATTAATCGTTGTCATACACTTGCAAATTTTGAAAATATTGTTCATCAATTGCATAAAAAAGATATTAATATTGTTGTCCACGTAATTAATGGTCTGCCGTATGAAACTAAAGAAATGATGCTAAACACCATTGAATATTTAAATACCTTACCAATTACCGGCATAAAATTTCATATGTTAAGTGTTTTAAAAAATACTAAATTAGCAACTATTTATCAAAAAGAGAAATTTAAACTTTTAAGTGAAAAAGAATATTTAAATATTCTTTGTCAACAAATTAATATTTTAAGACCAGATATTGTTGTTCATCGTTTAGTAAATGATCCGAAAAAAGATGATTTAATTGCTCCCAAATGGTTACTAAAAAAATTTGAAATTTTAAATAAAATTGATAATTTACTAGAAGAAAAAAAAATATATCAAGGAAAAAATTATTGTCAATAAAAAAAGATGCAATTTTGCATCTTTTTATTTATTATTTTCGACAAACCAAATACCACTAATATTGGAACTATAACTATCTGGAGCAGGATTGGGCATTTTAAAACGGACTATCGTTGGTACATTAAAGGCTAAACCGAAGCAAACACAACTACCGGGCTGTAATAATCGTAAAAATTTAACTATTTCATCAGTAATATTGGGAACCATTTCGCGAATATAACGAATATCTAATGGATGCAACATCCGAAAGATTAAAAAGTTACTACATTGCGATAAAGAGGTTTCTGATAATTCTGATGGTCTTTGCGAAATTAAACCTAAAATAATTCCGTATTTTCTTCCCTCTTTGGTAATTCGATCGAAAATATTATACCCCAACAAATTAATATCATTATCATTTTGCACATAGCGATGGGCTTCTTCGAGGACGATATGAAAAGGTCTGGTACCTTTTTGTTCATTTTCTTTTGAATAATTAAATAATAATTTTGAATATATTTTAGTAATTGTTTTTGCTAATCGATCATCAATATAATTGATATTAAAGTTAATAATTTGGGCTTTTTCACCATTAGGTGCTGTTATTAATTCTTTTATAAAGTTTTCTTTGGTAATAAACTCTGGATAATCAAAAAAGATACTATAGTCACTATTGACCAATGATTGTAAGCGGACTCGTAAAACATTTGAATCATCATAAACCCGATTGCTTTTTAAAACGCCTTCGGAGATTAAAGCAAAATTAAAGGCATCTTGTAAATCTTTTAGATTATAGCGAAAACTACCATCCGGCATACCAAATTCTAATTCTTCGGCTAAAAAACTATCTAAAAATTGTGATAATAATTCAACTTCGCGCATTTTTCCACTGCCATCAATTAATAAAAGTTGTCTTAAAGGTCTGTTATAGCCCGGTTGCATCACCATTGTTTCTAAATTTAATTCTTTAGTTTTATAATGTGATAAGATCGAAATAATTTGATCACGAATTTGAACTGAAGGACTGCCACTTGATAAAATATCAAGCAAAGCGCGAGCAATAATATCATTTTTATGTTTTAAAACTTCTTCTTCTTTTCTGACAAAAACATTAATTAGTTTTAGGGCTTTTTCAATGATTGGCAGTTGGCTGTGTTTATCAGCACCTAATAAAATAGCAATATCATCAACATCTAACAACCAAATCGGAATGCGCAGAATTTCACTATCTTCAAACTTTGTATTAGTTGTATAGCTTTTAAAATTTAATTTATCATTATTATCATGCATTGTTTTAAAGGCTGGTTTATATTCACCGTAAGCATCAAAAACAAAAATACTTGAACGATAAGCAGTAACTTCTTTTTTTTCTAAAAACAGATTCTGAAAAAGACGAGCAACGCTACATGATTTGCCACTACCAGTTGCGCCAAAAATGGCAAAGTGATTACTAAAAAAATCATTGATATTAACACCAACATCAATTGAATCATAAATTGCACTTTTACCAAATTGGAGGTGTTTTTTTTCATTATAGTTTGGCAAACCGATAATTAATGGCATTTTTTCTTCGGGAATTAATTTTATTTCAGCCGAAAATGCTGGTTTTTTAATAACCCCCGCTAAAAATCGCCCACTATAAACTTCACCTAAGAGAAAAATCTTTGCTTCATCATGGTCAACATCGACTATTTCGCCAACTAATTTTTTTTCGCCATCATCAATTAAAACATGCAAATTCACAATATTTTTATTTTTAACTGCCACCGGATTTAAATTAACTGTCAGCATGTGTTCTTTAACACTGGTAATTTTTCCTAACATACTAATACCTACCTATTCTTTTTTTATTATATCATTTTTTTACAAATTTAAAAATACTTTTTTTAAATTAATGGCTGACGGACAAAAATTGTTGCTTGTTTAGGTATTTGATATTTAATAATCCCCGGTTTTTTAATATTAATAAAACCGATTCCTAAAATAACTAAATCACTTGGTTCAGTAATTTCTATTTGCTTCGGTAATGCTAAATCTTGATAAATTCTTCTTAAGCTTATTTGATTTGAAAAATAAAAAATAATATCATTTGGTTTATTAATCGTTATAAAAAAGTTATCAAAAAAAACTAATGTTTGTTTTTCTTTTATTTGATAAACAGTTGGTTTAATTGGTTTATGAACGACTAATTTTTTTAAATCTTCTTTGGTTAAAATTGAATATAAAGAATCACCAAATAAACCAGGAGTGTCAATTATTTGTAGATCTTCTGTTACTTGAAGATTTAAAATTGCTTGGGTAGTAGCTGGCATAATACTAGTTGTAACTTCTATTTCTAAATCGGTATAATTATAAATAATTTTATTAATCAAAGTTGATTTACCGGAATTAACATAGCCCACAAAATATGTTTTAGGATATTTTTTTAAAATAGCATATAGTTGATCTAAATTATGATTTTTAAAACTACTGACAACTATTTTGCGAGCAAAATTATCTTGATTAAAAAAAGTTAGTAGCTTTTCATCAGCAATGTCTTTGGACAGTTGATCACGTTTACTTAATACTAGTGTAATATTTTTAAATTGTTGAAATTTTTCAAAATTTTGGGGAATGTTTAAAACATCAACGACTAAAACCACATGGGCGTCATGGGGAATTTCATTGATTATTTTTAAAAAATCATTTTCATTAATTTTACTTGCTTGAAATTCTTGATAATGTTTTAAACGAAAGCATCGCTCACAATATTTTTTTTTACTTTCAATACCACAGCCTTGGCATTTATTCATAATATTTTCCTTTTGTAAATAAACCTTTCCGGTATAATTTGTGCATTTTTTTTCTTTCTAAATAACGATTTAATTTAGTAAAAATAGAATCACTATTACTAACAGGATTGACTAAAATGGTTGTAATCCCTACTTGATTGCCCCCCGCAATATCAGTATATAATTGATCGCCAACAATTGCGATTTCACATTCTTGATAACGATGGTCTTGCAAAACCTTTTTAAAAGTTCTAGATAATGGTTTAAACGACCATGCATAATAAGGAACTTCTAATTCATTGGCGATTTTTTTAACTCTTGTTTCACCAGCATTAGAAAATAAAATAACTTTAAAATCTTTTTTTAAATCAGTAATCAATTGTTTGGTTTTATCATTTACAACAGTTGTTCTTGAAGGGATTAAAGTGTTGTCCAAATCAAATAATAAACACTTTATTCCATTGTTTTTTAGATTTTCATAATTAATTGTATAAATGCTTTTTTGATAAATATCGGGAACATATTTTTCCATTCCCTCACTCCTCACTTTAAATTGCTTAATTTTTTTTATTATAGCATATTAAAACCTTGGGGACAATTGAAAAAGAATTAATTTTCAATTAATTCTTGATCTTGCTGATATATCCAACCTTTTTTTAAAGCAATTTCTGCTTTTTGTAATTCTTTTCCTAAATACAATGCATGATCTAATTTATTAATTAATTGTAGATGAGCTAATCGATTAATTATTTCATTTGCAGTTCTACCTTGTTCACTAAAAAGTTCTCTTCCTTGATGATCATTAAAAACAATTTCAATTTGTTGATTAACACTGATTACAAAATAACCTCTTTTATCTTTATCTTTTTCTTCATCAAATTCAGGTGCTTTTCTTTCCCAATAATGACATTTTACCAATTTAAGCGCCTCTTCAAAATCTTGTTCATAAATATGTGCTGATTGCGAACTAATTTGTAAATAGCCCAATTCAAAGCCTAATTTATCGGTTATTTTTTTTTGTAAAATTCTCAGTCCATATGCATTTGGTAATGCGGCTTTAAAAATATCATGACTTCTAGCGGTGACTAAAAAATGTAATTTGCCATTACTTTGTAAAGCTTGTACTTGCGTAATACAAGGGGGCTCGGAAGAAAAGGCATCAATTTTGGGAATTAGAGTAGTTGCTACTGCTCTTCTTGAATCAGGAGAATTTTGAATTTGTTTTATAATAATTTCTTCAATTTGATCAAAACTTTGATCATGGAGTGGATAATCCATTAACCGGTTACCATAAGTATAAGAGATTCCAGGTTGTTTTTCCTTGCTTAAAAAAACATCACAATATTCAAAAATATCTTTTTCAATCACGCCGGTTTGTTTTTTTAAGAGATGTGGCCAATCATTAGCTAGAGATAAATCAAATTGATCGGGATTTTCATTACTGACCCAATTAAAGCCAATTAATTCCCGTTGTTGATAACCATATTGCGTTCCTTTAATAATGCCGTAACGCATAATCCGATCAACTACCCGCAGCCAAGTTTCTAAAATGCTTTCTCCGCGAACTAAAAAGCCTACTTCTTCGGATGGGAAAAAAACATCGTTTAGTTTTTTTGGTTCGGGAAACGAAACTGGTTTCATATATGTTTTGGTAGTTGGCTTTTCTTTTTTCAATTCTTCATATAATTCTGAAATACTTAAATGACTAACATCAATTAATTCTACATTATTAATTATTTTTTTAATTATTTTAAGATCAAATTCTGGGGGTAAGGAAATATCTTCACCTTGCCAAAGTGCCAATAAACCCTTTTTGCCCATTTCACCAAATTCAGTTTGCGATAGTTTCCCATAGCCCCAAACATATAATTTATTTATTTGCGGATTTAGAGCTAAATTTCTTAAAATTATATTAACGCCTTGTCGACTATATAAAGTACCCACTAAAGCAACTTTATTTTGAATATCTTGATAATTAAAAAATTGATTTGCTTCGTTCCAAACAGTACAAACAGCAATATTTTTGCCACTACCAGTTAATACTTGGTATTTTTCTTTTTGATATAATTTCATTTTATCGCCTCTTTTTAATTTTAGCATAAATAAAAAAAAATATCGATTACATTGAATCGATATTGATATTAATTTTTTTGTCTACTTTTTGATAAGCAGCTGCTAAAACAATTGTTTTAATTGCTTTGGCAACACGACCACTTTTTCCAATTACTTGTCCCATATCTTTTTCGTCAACTAATACTTCAATAATTATTTCATCATCTTCTTCAAATTGTTTAATTGAAACTGTTTCTGGATCACTAACAATTTTTTTAACTAAATAC
This sequence comes from Mollicutes bacterium, assembly GCA_003560455.1. Taxonomy (GTDB): domain Bacteria; phylum Bacillota_I; class Bacilli_A; order RF39; family UBA660; genus CSSED10-109M. The sequence goes on along the minus strand of PWIL01000013.1, from coordinate 11,842 downwards.
TCGGTTAATGCTAATAAATCCATTTATTTATCCTTTTTCATTTCATGAAATTTTTGCATTACACCTTTTTTACTTAATAAGCTACGAACTGTATTAGTTGGTTGAGCACCATCTTTTAACCATTTTAAAGCAATTTCCTCATTAATTGTAATTTCAGCGGGATCTGTAACTGGATTGTAAGTGCCAACATTTTCGATAAAACGACCATCACGGGGACTGCGTGCATCTGCCGCTACAATTCGATAAAAAGGCTTCCCCTTTGCACCAAATCTTTTTAATCTTAATTTTACTGCCATTTTGTTTCCTCCATTCAATAGTAATGTTAACATAATAAAAAAACCTTGTCAACACAAATTGGTTGACTTGTTTTTTCTAATTTAAATTTAACGTTTTTTAATAATTGTTTTTTGTCGGAAATTTGGGTTATTGGATAAACATGAGTCATCCATTTTTTCTAAATTAGGCACATATAAATCAGTTAAAGAAGCATTCTGATGAAAAAAACATTCATCCACTTGTTCTAAATTTGGCAATGACACTTCTGTTAAAGTGTTATTTTGAGCTAAAAAGCGGTCGCCTATTTTTTTTACTTTGGGTATTGATAAAGTCGCTAAATCAGTATTTCTTGATAAACAATGATCAGCAATTTCTTCTACTTGTTGACAGTCTAAATGTTTTAGTTTTTTATTTTCTGCTAAAAAATAAAATGGCATTGCTTGCAAATTTGGCGCTTCAAAACTTTCTAAATTTTCATTTTGACTAAGAAAACAACCCCCTATTATTTTTAAATTGGGCAGGTGGAGGTTGATTAGTTCTTGATTTCTGGTTAAAAAATCTTGGTCAATTGATTCTAAATTAGGAGCAATAAAAGATGCTAATTTTTCATTGGAACTTAAAAAACTCATCCCAATTTTTTTTAAATCAGGTAAAAACAAAGATGTTAAATCTTTATTACTAGTCAAAAAAGAGTTGCCGACTTGCTCTAATTTAGGAGCAAAAAAACTATTTAATTTTTGATTATGGGTTAAAAAACTATTTTCAATTTCAATTGCATTTGGTAGTGATAACTTTTCTAATTTATTATTAAAATTCATAAAATAGCTTTTTACTTTTTCTAGTTTTGGCATGGCAACTGTGGTTGTATGATAATTACCATATAAAAAACATTTACCTATTTCCCCAACATTAGGTAATGCTACGACCGTTACATCATGATTATGATTTAAAAAATAATTACCTATTTTTTGAACCATTGGCAAATAAAATTTCTCTAGATTTTTATTTTCATATAGAAAGTTAGAACCGATTACTTTTAAGTTAGGTAAAGAAATGCTTTTTAATGCCTGATTTTTGTAAAGGAAATTATTAGCTATCTTTTCTAAATTAGGTAAAGAAATGCTTTTTAAAACTCTATTATAACGAAGAAAAGCTCTTTTTATTTCTTTTAAATCGGGATTTTGATAACCGATAATTTTATTGTTTTTTTCAACATTGATTGTTATGTTTTTGATTGTTTTAGAAAATAAATTTATTTGTTTACTTTGATCTTTTTGTTTTTCTATTTCTATTTTTTCTATTTCTGGTAAACAATCAAGAAATGAATCAATAATATTTTCATCATAATAATAAAATTGTTTTTTTTCTAAATCACAAATAAAATAATCAACTAATAAATATTTATCTTTGGATAATTTTTTGACTTTAAAATTATCAATTATTATATTATTAGGACAGTAATATATATTATTAATTTCATAATTATATTTATAATATTTGCCATCATTTGCTTTAACATAATTTGTAAGATCAAAATCATTTACAAATTGTTGTTCCATGCCATAATGTTTTGCAAAACTATCGGTTAAACCTTTATTTATATTATCTAAATTATTGGAAAATGTGGCATCAGGATTATTAACATGATGATTGTACCGATTTTTAATTGATAAAGTGTGACTCTCATCTTTAGTAAATTGAATACTAATAACTGAAGTACCATATTCATCTTGTCTTTCGGGATTAGTAAAATCACTTCTTTTAATTGCATCAACATTTTTTTTAACGGCAAAATAAACATGACAACGATTTAACCTATTCCCTTGAAAAGTACATAATTGTTCATGTTTATGATAATATTTTTTAAACTTTTGAATTTCTTCTTCAGTCTGACATTCATATAAATCATAACCAGCTTCGGCTAATAATTGCTTTGGATCAGCAATTTCTGGTGCAATTTCTTTTGGCTGAACTATTGCTGAATTATAAATATAATCTTTAAATTCCCCTAATCGACCATAAACATCTAAATCCTCATATAAACTTTTATTACTGGTGAAATTATTTTGAATAGTTTCAAATAAGAGGTTTGGTTGTTCAAGTAAGGTCGGAAATTGGGCGCGACAAAAATGCATCATTTTTCCACCATAATGTTTTTTTATCTTAATTAAATCAACGTTTTTTTCCATTGCTTCCCCCTAAAATTAAAGTTTACTTTATCATGATTATTTTAAAAAAGCAATAAAAAAGAAATTAGATTAATTTCTTTCGACTACTTCGCCAAATAAACTCCAAGTTTTTACTTCGGTTATTTTAACGGGGACTATTTGACCAATTAATTTTTTATCTCCTTTTAAATTAACGCGTTTCATTGTATTGCTATAGCCCGTTAATACTTGCTTATCTTTTTCACTAACATCATCGATTAAGACCGGAATAATTTGGTTTAAAAATTTTTGATTTGATTTTAAACAATATTTTTCAATCGCCCGATTTAAAGTTTGTAGCCGCTCTTGTTTGGTTTTAAATAAAACATCATCACGCATTTTAGCCGCTGGGGTTCCGGTTCTTTTAGAAAAGATAAATGTAAAGGCATAGTCAAATTGACACTTTTCAACAACCGCCAATGTTTCTTGAAAATCTAAATCACTTTCACCAGGAAAACCAACAATAATATCAGTTGAAATGTGCATATTCGGTATTGTTTTTAATTTTTGATATAAATTAATATAAGCTTCTTTTGTATAATTACGACCCATTAATTTTAAAATACGATCAGACCCTGATTGGATGGGCAGGTGAATATGGGGCGTTAAATTGGAATATTTTTTAAAAACATCAATCATGTTTTCATCAAAATCCCAAGGATGACTAGTCATAAAACGAATTCGGGGAATATTAGTTTTAGCGATATCAGTTAATAAATCAATAAAAGCATAATCATCTTTTAAATCTTTGCCATAAGCATTAACATTTTGGCCAAGCAAAGTTATTTCTAAGACGCCCTTATTTTTTAAATCATTAACTTCATTTAAAATATCTTTTTTTAACCGACTTCGTTGTTTACCTCTTGTATAAGGAACAATACAGTATGTGCAAAATTTATCACAGCCATACATAATGTTAACCCAAGCTTTATGCTGATATTTTCTTTTGACTGGTAATCCCTCATATATTTCGCCTTCTTTGCTATACACCTCGACTAACATTTCTTTATTTAACATTTGGGTTTTTAATAACTTAGGTAGGTCTGAAAAATTATGCGTTCCAAAAACTAAATCTAACCAAGGATAGGTGTTTAATATTTTTTCAACGACCACTTCTTCTTGCGCCATACAACCACAAAGACCTAAAATAACATTCGGGTTTGCTTCTTTTATTTTTTTTAACCGTCCGACCATCCCAAATACTTTGTTATTAGCATTTTCTCTAATTGAACAAGTATTTAATAAAATAAGATTAGCTTCTTCCATTATTTTTGCTTCAGAAAATCCTAGATTTTCTAAAATGGCTTGCATTTTTTCAGTATCATGTTCATTCATTTGACAACCATAGGTTTTAATAAAATAAGTTTTATTTTGACCAATTTTTTCTATTTCACGATTAAAACAATCAATAATCATTGATTGTTCATTGGTTCTTTTTTTGGCCTTTGTTAAATTTGGTTTTTGCATATTATCCCCTAATCATACTTCTTGAATTATAATTAGAATCATTGGTTTTGAATCAGTTTTTTTAAATAAAAATTTTCCTAAGCGACTTCTAATTTCATTTTTTATTTTATTATAATCTATATAATTTGGTTTTTGTAATTCTAAAATTACTTCTTTACTAATTTTAGTCGCTTCTTCTAAGTCTTTTTTCTTAGAAAAAACAAATCCTTTACTGGAAATAATCGGTCCTTCAACTATTTTTTTAGCCAATCGTTCTAAAGTAACATTAACAACTATCACACCATTTTCACTTAACAGTTCGCGATCTTTAATTACTAATTCACCAACATCACCAACCGTTTTTCCATCAATTAAAATGTCATCAATTTTTACTTTAGCATAGTTTTCATTATATTCACCGTTTTCAAAGTATGTCACTTGACCATTTAGTTTTAAAATAATATCTTCTTCAACCATACCCACTTGTTTGGCAACTTCTTTAGCAGCTGTCATTGATCGAAATTCGCCAATGACGGGCAGATAATATTTTGGTTTCATTAAGTTTAACATTAACATTAAATCTTCACTTGAGGCATGGTGTTCTTTGGCATCTTTTTCTGAGGTAACAATTAGATTTGCACCTATTTTAGCAATTTCATCAAATATTTTTGTCGCTCTTTTTTCTAAACCATCATAAATTGGCGCAGCAAATAGCACGGTATCATCTTCTTGTAATTTAATAAATTTATCAAAACCACTAACAATTCGATTGATATTCGAATATGGTTTTTCTTTTTCATCAGAAATTAACAAAACAATTCCTGGTTGATTAACATCATTAATAGTACCAATTCTTTTTTTATCAAAATCAATATATTTTTTATCAATTGCTTGTTTGATAATCATTTCTAGTTTTTTTCCAACAATAACAACTTGACGATTGGTTTTAATTAATTCGTCAAATAATTCTTGAATGCGATATAATTCAGCTTGAAATACATTAAATAAAATCCGCCCGGTCACATTGTGCAGAGTACTGTTAATAATATCCGCTATTCGATGATTTGGTGATGTCCAACCGACTTTTTCAGCATATAATGATTCAGTCATTAAACACAAAACCCCTTGCTTCCCAATATATGCTAATTTACCAATATCGGTATAATATGACCCTTGCATTGTTGAATCAAAAACAAAATTACCAGTATAAACAATCGCCCCATCTGGCGTATTTAAAACATAGCCCACTGTATCGGGAACTGAGTGGGTTAATGATATTGGAAAAATTGAATTTTGTCCAAATTCAATTCGCCGATGCGGTTTAATAATCGTTAAATTATCTAATTTTATATTGTTATTTGCTAAATCGTTTTTAATCATGTCAGCCGTAAATTCAGTTGCATAAACTGGTAATTGTGGTATTTCTTGAACAATGTCGGCCAGTGCTCCATAGTGTTCATCATGACCGTGGGTAATAAAGACTCCTTTTATTCTTTTGATGTTTTCTTTTAAATAGTCAAAATTAGGAATAATATAATCAATTCCTAACATCCGATCATCGGCATTTTTTAAACCGGCATCAAAAACAAATATATCTTCATCAACATCAACGATATATAAGTTTTTACCATCTTCATTTTGACCACCTAAACTAAATATTTTTATTTTACTCATTTTTTCTCTCCTACTATTATATTTTTTCGACTAATTGATAACAATAAAGTAATTTTTGCAACCCAACTTCATCTATGTCAATTAGATCTTGAAAATTAATTTTTAATTTTTTCACTTCTAATGATTTTATCATATTTATTACTTCTTTTTCAAATAAAGCAATATTGTAATTATTTAAAACACCGCTTATTTCAACTACAAAATATTCTTTTTGAGCGTAACAATCAATTTTTAACATATTTTCTAACGACCATTAAGACGCCACCTAATAATATTAGTAACCACCAATTAAAGCTTTTTTCAGTTTCTTTTTCTTTGGGATTTAATAATTCTAGATTATCAGTTTTTGGTTCTTTAGCTTCGGCACCAACTTTATTTTTAGAACTGGTATCCTCAATCTCTTTTAACTGGGAATTATTTTTAATTATGTCTTTGACAATTTCAGTTTTTTTAATCGCTGGTTTTAAATCAGAAACAACTGGTACTTTAATTGGTTTATCTTTTTCCTTTTTTTCTTCTTCATTTATATTGTTATTTTCTTCTTCATTTATATTGTTATTTTTTTCTTTTATTTGATAACGATATTTTATAACACAATAATCACTTTTTTCTTTTTCTACTAATTCTAACTGATACTCATAATTTTTATATAAATAATGTTTTTCCCGATATAAAGTTTCCGAAAAAGTTTTCATTTTTTTAGTTGCTTCTTTTAAATAATCAGTTTGCACTCTTGGTTCATATAATGGATCAATTACTTCCGCATCGGCTAATAAACTATATTGAAACCAACGAAATTCAGTGGGATTGGTACTAAACCAATTAATAATAAAAATCCTCGTAAAAATATTTTTTTGATCACGCGATGTTGTCATTTCATAAGTATTCATGCCATGTTTTTCATTACTAATAAAAATATTAAAGTCCAAATTTTCAACTGCGTAATAATCGCCTAAATCAAAAGTTAAAGTTGATTCTTCGGTTAAATAAAAACCTTCATAAAAAGCATTTTCATTTTTCACTAGCTCCGCTAAATCATTTGGACAGTTATCACAAATAACGTCATATTCAAGTTTTTTTCCTTGATTAGCAATAATGACTCGGTTTAACATAAATTTATGATCGGGACTGCGGATATCTGAAAAATGAACATAGCGAATTTTTTGCATTTTTTGATAATAATAATTTGTTTTTTCTTCATATTCTTGTGTAAAATCTATTTCTTTTTGCCAATCACTATATTCAATTAAATAATCATTTAAATCATAATATTCATAAATAAAATCAATTTCTCTTAAATAGTCCACTATTTTTTTTTCACGATAACAAAATTCTTTTTCTTCAACAATTAGATTATCTTCTAACTCTATTTCTTCTTCTTGCCATTCACTAAAAGCATTTACTTCAATTGTAAAAAAGCATAATAAAATTAATAACTTTCGCATTTAACACCTCCTAAAATATTATAGGAGGTAAAAAGTTAAATACCTTTTTTTAATTCGTTAATTAATAATTCTTGGGCTTTTTTAGGGTCGGCCTGTCCTTTTGTTTCTTTCATTATTTGACCCATAAAGTATTTTAAAATCCGTTCATCACCATTTTGAAAAGAAGATACTTGCTCTGAATTATTATTAATTATTTTATTAATTATTTTTAATAATGCTTGATCATCTAAACCACTACTTTTTACTTGATGAATTAATTTGTCAAAATCAATCTCTTTTTCTAATAATGTTTCTAATATTTGGCTGACTTGTTGATTATTTAATTGTTTTTGTTCATATAATTGCATTGTTTTAATAAACTCTTCTTTTTTTAACTTGGTTGCTTGAATTTTTAAATTATTTTTATTTAAATACTGTTTTACGACAGAAGTTAATATCTTACCGGTTAAATTTGGTTCGACCTCAGCATATATTTCTTCAAAAAAATTAATCAATTCTTTTGAGGATAATAAACCTTTAATAACTGTTTCATGAATACCAGCTTGCAAATATTTTTGTTTTAAAGCACTTGGTAGTACCGGAATTGTTTTTTTCATTTCCGCAATTTCTTCATCGGTTAAAAAAACCAATGGCAAATCAGGTTCTGGAAAATAACGATAATCATTTTTATTTTCTTTAGTTCGCATTAAAACGGTCGTGCCCGTTTTTTCGTCATAACGTCTAGTTTGTTCAACTATTTCCTCTTTTTTAATTAGTGCTTCTTTTTGTCTTTCAATCTCATAAATAATCGCCTTACCAACACTTGAAATTGAACCAATGTTTTTTATTTCAACTTTAGTTCCTAAATCATTTGTCTCACTAATTGAGACATTAGCTTCACAACGCATACTGCCCTCTTCCATTTTGACATCACTAACATCAATATAGTTTAATATCTCGCGAATTTTTTCTAAATATAACATTGCTTCTTTTTCATTACAAATCATCGGTTTTGTCACAATTTCAATTAACGGAACACCAGCACGGTTATAGTCCAAATAAGTTAAATCATCTTGGTGAATACTTTTACAAGTATCTTCTTCAATATGAACTCGTTCAATGATAATTTTTTTAAAAACACCATCGATTTCAATTTCAACAAAGCCATCATAACCAATTGGCTTTTCATGTTGCGTTATTTGAAAACCTTTTGGCAAATCAGCATAAAAATAACTTTTTCGATCAAAGTGCATTTTTTTATTAATTTTACAATTTAATGCCAAAGCCGCTTTTAAAGCTAAATTAATTGCTTCTTGATTTAATTTGGGCAGGGTGCCGGGTAGTGCTAAATCAATTAAATTAACATTGCTATTTGGTTTTGCATCATAAAAATTAAAACTATCAGAAAACATTTTAGCTTTTGTTTTTAATTCGGCATGAATTTCCATCCCAATTGTTGGTTTATACATTTTGATCACCCCGAAACTTTAATTTTTTTTCTAATTCATTTGCAAAACGATAAATTGTTTTTTCATCATAGTATGGTGCTGATATTTGGATACCAACTGGTGCTTCTTCTATTTTTCCAATGGGCATTACCAATGAAGGATGACCAGACATACTAAAAGGAATTGCCAATAAATCTTGTAAGAATACTTCATTTGGATCACGGTCTTTTCCTAAATTTAATGAGGTTGAGACAGTTGCTGGTGTTAATATTAAATCACAGTTTTGAAAAACATTAATTATTTCATCGGTTAATTCTTGGCGAACTTGCAAGGCTTTTTTATAATAAACATCAACATTTTTACCACTTAGCAAATAAGTTCCGACCATTATGCGTCTTTTTACTTCTTTACCAAATCCTTCGGTTCTTGATTTTACTAATAAATCTTCATAGTCTTTATATTCTTCTGGTTGATAACCATATTTTACTCCATCAAAGCGGAGTAGATTGCTACTAGCTTCGGCCAGAGCAATAACTTGGTATAAAGGAATAGCATATTTCATAAAGGGCACTTCAACATAGTTAACTTGATGCCCCTCTTCTTCTATTTTTTGAATTGTTTCTTTAAATACTTTAACTACTTTTTCATTAATTCGTGGTCCCACACAAAAAGTTGGAATCGCAATTTTTAATTTTCTAGCTAGTTTTAAATCACCAACTTGATATGGTTTTTCTTTAGCTGATGTTAAATCATGTTCACACCATCCATTAATCGCGGCAAATAAATGCGCGTTTTCCGCGACAGTTCGACTCATTGGACCTATTTGATCAAGACTCGAACCAAAAGCAACTAAACCATAACGTGATACCCGACCATAAGTTGGATTTAAACCGACTAAGCCACAAAAAGCAGCCGGTTCACGAATACTACCACCAGTATCACTACCAAGAGCAAGCGGCACTAAATTACCCGCGATTGCTGCAGCTGAACCACTACTACTGCCCCCCGGTGATAATTTTTCATTTAAAGGATTTTTAGTTGGACCAAAATAACTGGTCTCACCAGTTCCACCCATCGCAAATTCATCCATATTAGCTTTACCGACAATAATCATATTTTTTTCTTTTAGTTTTTTTATGACAGTTGCATCAAAAACAGGAATGTAATTTTCTAACATTTTAGAAGCACAAGTTGTTCGTAAGTTTTTAGTTGATATATTATCTTTAATGGCAATTGGAATACCGAATAAAACATTATCAACTTCTTTTTTTTCTAGCTCAATTGCTTGTTTTTTTGCTTTTTCAATATTTAAAGTAATAAAAGCATTTAAGTTTGAATTAACAACTTTGTTTTCAAATTCTTCAACTAAATCAATTGGTTTTATTTTTTTTTCTTTTAATAATTGATGTAATTGAAAAATATCTAATTCGAGTAAATTTTTCATCGGCCACTCCTTTTAACTACTAAATAACCTTGCTCATCTTTTTTAAAGAAATCTTTGATGTCTTCATTTAGTTGTGGTTTTTTAAAAAACAGGTTTTTATTTTGGTTTGGCGTGATTAAAATATCTTTGTTTACTTCAACACCGACTATTTGATCAACACTTTCCATAATAATGGCAAATTCTTGATAGTATTTTTCTAAATTATCTTCAATATCAATTTTACATAGTTTTGAGACATGGGATACTAATTTTTGGTCAACACTCATTGTTTCATCTCCTCAATATAATAACATCAGTTAATATTTCAGTTTCTTCTTTAGTAATTAATGCTTCTAGTTTTTGGTTTTGTTTTATTTGAATATTTACATAACAATTGCAACGACTATTGTTAATTATTTCTTCTATTACATTAGCAATTTTAATTATTTCACTTTTATGGTAAAAAACATTTTCAATTGTCATATTTAATTCTTTTAATTGATGATTAAAATAAATTCCCTCTCCAGTTATGCGACTATTATTAATTTTTAAGATTTCTTCTTTTAAATTGCGATATAAATTATATGTTTCTAAGTCATTACTTAAGACATAGTTTGAACTTAATAAATGATATTGATAATCAATTTCTTCTAAATTAATTTCATCGGTAAAGGTATCACCTAAATATTTAATTGAACCAGGAAATTGGGCGGATGGTGAGTTTAAATAAAAAAAACTAACCATAATTCTTTTTTCTTCTAATTCCGGAAATTCCCGTATATATTCTACCAAATCATTAGCGGTTTGTACAATAAATTCTTTGGGAACTTCTATTTCTTGATGTAATATTGCTCCGCGTTCATTTTGATATGGTTGATATTGATTAATAACAACCCCTAAAGAAATTCCTTTTAAATTACCGTTTAAAGCTAAAAAGTTTTGTTCTAAAATAGCGATAATAAAGTTTGTTTCATATTCTTCATCATTAATAACCATTTTTTCAGAAAAATTTAAGTAATTTGATGCTAAGAGTTTTTCTAATTTTTCCTCAGTTAAAAACTGCCCCGCTTGGTATAACGAATTATTTGTTTTAAAAAAATTAGTTGAAAACAACATTAAGTCTTCTTCTACTTGCCGTGGATAATAATTTCCAACATCATTATTTAAAACATAATTATTGGCGACTGGTGGTTGATAAGGGGTTGCTACCCGGTAATATTGACCACCATAAACCACTTCTTTTACTTCTTCTACTTCATTGCTACAAGCAATTAAAAAAATAAAGACTAAGATTAAATATTTCTTCATATTTCACCTTTTATTATTATAACATTTAACCACGAAACTATACAAGTAAAATAACTAAGTCAACAGACACCCACAATAATTTTGACGATATAACTGATGTTTTTTACTTAATGAGATACCTTCTTGATAAGCATTATTTGGTAAATTAATAATTAAATAATTGGTATTTATATTTTTGCCTATTTGATCAATCTTTTTTTTATTTTTATAGGGACTGATGGTTAAGGTCGTTGCAAAACAATCATAATCATCTAGATATTGAACCATTTTTTCTAACCGTATTTGATAACAAATTAAACAGCGTTTTTGACCTTCTTTTTCTTTTTCAAAACCTTTGATTTTTTTAGATAATGGAAACCGTTTAGCAGATAGTTTTAAAAAACTTTTTGAGGGCAATTTTATAACAAGTTGTCAAAAATGCGAATTACAAAACTGGATTTCTGAAAACTTCAATTATAAACACAGAAATGAAATTAAAATATTTACAGAGGATTATATCGAAAAGATTATTTCACGAACAGGGCAATACTGCAAAAGCCCTATTATAGAAATTGAAAATGGTTTAATAATTAAAACAGTGCAACCCCGCCAAAGAAAACAAACAAATTATTAAAAATCTTATGCTGTTATAATCTG
>PWIL01000143.1 GCA_003560455.1 Mollicutes bacterium | reverse complement strand
TATTTCTTCATCAGTAAAAGCAGGTGGCATATAAACCACACCAAGCTCCTTGTTTTTTAATATTGAAATAGGATTAATACCACAAGCAACGGGAAAATAAATATGTGGTGATTTTAAAATAGTATCTATTTTAGAAAAATCAAACTTATTTTTTTCATCTATTCTTTTTAACAATTCTTTTTTTGAAAATACTTTATATTTTCCTTCGTATTGCTCTATTAATTCAATTGTTTGATGCTGAAGATCGAGTCCAATTAATTCTTCTGCTATATCTAAATTAACATAATAAACAACACCATTTTTATTTTCAACTGGCATTATTACTTTTTTTAACTTCCCATTATTTTCAATAATTTGTTTTATTTTTTCTTTTTTCATACCTATATATTTTATAGCCAAATCAATTAAACGATTTTTTTCAATATAAAAATAAAGTCTCGTTAACTCTTCTATTAAACAAACAGCTCCATCTATTTTTTCTTTTGAATTAAAGTCAATTGTAGTTTCTCTAACTTTTTCAATTGTTTCTCTTAATTCTTCGAATATGTAATTTTTTCCAGTTCCATACATGTTGTAAAAATGCAGTCGAAATATTTCATTAGAACTTACCGGAATTGAAAAATCTTCTTCATTCAAATTATTTTGAATTAGTTTTAATGTTTTAACATCTAATAATTCAATAAACTCTTCAACATTATTTTTATAATAATCGTTAATTTCCTGCAACATTTTTCTTTTAGTTATTTTTTCATATTCTTTTGGCTTAGCGACAGAACATTCATATTGTTCATATATCGTTTCCTTAGATACTCTACTACCGAAATCGTTTACTTTCATAAAATAACCTCCTTATTAACTTATTAGACCATTTTTCGTTATATTTTAAATAGTTTTTAATTTTTTTATAAAATCATTTAAAATTTAAATTATTAATCATCAATATATTTAATATCATTTCCCAAACACCAATTAATAGCAATTTTTTTATATTCTTTTTCTTTAAATTTATACCACTTATCTATTATATTATAATTAATACAAGTATCTTTAAATCTTCTAAATGCTCCCTTACCTTGAATTGATATTATTAATTGGTTATATAAAGTCACATCTTCTATTGTTTCTATAAATTGCCTCATAATGCTGTATTCGTTAATTTGATATACACTTGGTAGCATAATACAATTATCACCCATTTCTTCATCTATATCATCATCATATTTAACTATTATATTATTTTCTGTTGGATCATAATAATATAGGGTTTCATAATTTGCAGAATCAATTGCATTTATTACTTCACTTAATTTTAACATAATAACAACTCCTTAGTATTATTATATTATAAATATTGATAAAACAATAGGTTTTATCACACTTTTACGAACTTTTTAAAACGTTTTATCACACTTTTACAGACTTAATGATACTTTGCTATTTTTCATTAGTTTTGCCAAGAAAGTTAATCTTTAATTTGCAAAATATTATTTTAAATAAAAAAAAATTAAGTTTTCTCATAATTCCAACTATCCCTTACCATATCATTAACAGAAAATGGATCGCTTACAATAACACTATAACATAATTATATTTTTTTTAAGCAAAATAATGCATATAAAGGAATCAATTTAACATTGTTTTCAAGCCCAAAATTCTTTTCAGAAACTTTTATTCCGTAAGGTGGTTTATATTTCGTCATATACACATGCAAACTTCTTGATTTTGTATGAATGGTTGCTTTTACTTCAATCGGGATTATCCCTTTTTCTGTTTGAAGAATAAAATCAATTTCAGCTTTGCCAGATGACTCCCAATAATAAATTTTTCTTTCCAAACTAACTATTTGTTGAGCAACATAATTTTCAACAATTGGTCCTTTTGATGTACTATTAGCAATTGTATGCATAGGAAATTGTGATTTATTCACTAGCAAACCGGTATCAGCCATATAAACCTTAAAAGAAGTAATATCTTTATACATTTCTAATGGTGTTTGTGGCGTTACCTTATAACACTTATTTATTATACCCGCATTTTCAAGAAAACTTAATGCATTACCAAATATTGAAGCAGTACCGCCTTTTGCAACAACTTTGTACTGAAATTTTCTATTTTCCTTTGCCAGTTGAAGTGGAATTGAATTATATGTATCAATTAATTTAATTGAATTAGATGAACTGGCGTATTTTGTCATATCACTTATATAGGAAGCAATTATTGCGGATTGAATTTCTTTTGCTTCTATAATACTCTTTTTTTCAATATAAGTTTTTATTACTTCTGGCATCCCGCCTAAAATCAAATAAGTATTATACAATTCAATTAGTTTTTTATGAATAGCATCATTAATTTTTTTATTATTAAGAAAACTATTTTCAATTACCGAAATTAAATTTTCGCGATCTATAGCAATCAAAAATTCCTCAAATGACAAAGGATGCATTTGTAGTACTTCCACTTTACCTACTGGAAACGAATAATCTTCCCTATTAATGGCAACACCTAATAATGATCCTGCTGCTATTATATTATATTCAGTTTCCTCACAAAAATACTTTAAAGAAGTGAGTGCTCTTTCACTTGCTTGTATTTCATCAAAAAAAATCAAAGTGTTTTTCCCAATTTTTTTATTAAAATATAGTTCTATTTTTTCAATAATGTAAAAAGGTGTAATATTATCATTAATTAGACTATTTAATTCATGATTAGTTTCAAAATTAATATAAATCATATCATCAAAAAACTCTTCACCAAATTTTTTTATAATATAGGTTTTCCCAACTTGCCTAGCGCCATTTATAATTAACGGCTTTTTTGTTTCTTTATTTTTCCAGTTTATTAATTTTTCTGTAATTAATCTTTTCATATTATCACCCTCTTAAATACAACAGTTAAATTCGAAAAAATCAATGCTTTTCATACTTTTATGAACTTAAGTGGCAAAAAGATTAAATGGCATCGTGTTTAATTAGGAGGAATTCCGCCTAATTAATCAACTCTCCAACCTTTTTCCATTTTTCGGAACTAAAGAAAAAACATATAATTTAATTTGCTGTCATACAAATTTAAATCTTAACTTTAAATTTGTATGGACTCTATTTGTCTTTTTACACATTCAATTATTAATATCTTCTAACAACCACTCAATAACATTTATTTTTACAATCCCGTTATAATCAATTTCAGGTTCCATATCTAATGTCAAAATATATTTTGGATAATGGTCATTTATTTTTTGTAATGAATTTAACTCCCGCTTTAATGTTTCTTCGGTTCTTGTTGTTACAGCTACTTGGTAGTATTTTATACCATCATTATTTTCTACAACAAAATCGATTTCTAAATTGTCAAATTTTCCAACATATACTTTATAACCTCTTCTTAATAACTCAAGATAGACAATGTTCTCTAGAATATGGCCAAGATCACTGCCTGATTTTTTTCCAAGCAAATAATTTCTGATGCCAACATCAACAACATAATACTTATATCCCGTAGCCAAGTGTTTTTTTCCTTTAACATCAAATCTTTCAGCTTTATATAATAAAAAACTTTCCAAAAAAGCTGATATGTATTCTTCAACCGTATGATAACTAGTTTTCCGATTCATACTTGTTAATGTATCGCTTATTTTTTTAGATGATAAGGGCGCACCTATATTATCAAATACAAATTTAATAACACTTTCCAAAATCATTTTATCCCTTATTCTTTTTCTCGTAATAATATCTTTATAGACAACCGTAGTATAAACTCCATCCAAATAAGGATATACCGCTTCTGGATTTTTTTTAAATAATTCAACCGTTTGGGGCATTGAACCATATTTTATATAATTTGAAAAAACTTTTTGTTCATCCATTTTTTCTTCTTGAAAAACCGAGATGAAAAACGAAATTGTTTTGTTTGAAAATCAAGATGTAAAATTAGAAGTTGATTTAAAGGAAGAGACTGTTTGGCTTACTCAGACCCAAATGAAAGATTTATTTGATGTAAAGCAAAATACAATAGCAGAGCATATTGTTAATATTTTTAAAGAGGGAGAATTGGATGAAGAGACTTCTATCGGAATTTCCGATAAAAGTACTGGAGGAAGAAAACCTAAAATTTACAATTTAGATGTTATTATCAGTGTAGGTTATAGAGTTAAATCTCAAAACGGTATAATTTTTAGAAAATGGGCAAATAAAATCTTAAAGGATTATATGATTAAAGGATACTCTATAAACAAAAAAAGATTAGAATACCTTGAGAAAACAATTAAATTAATCGATATAGCGGGTAGAATCGATACTGAATTAAAAGGTAATGAAGCGCAAAGCATTATTTATATTCATTATAATCTCTTCTTGACCTAACATCGTCTGGATTATTTAATTTCATATTTAAATCGAAAATGGTATTTATAATGATTGTTTTTAATTTAATTCGATTACTATCACTAACTCTATTCGAATTAAACATAACAGCTAAATCAATATCTTCGGAAAATCTATCAATAATACCATAACATTTAGATAATGATGTTCCACCTTTAAAAACTAAAATAATATTCGAAGATTTTTTCACCATTTTTTCTAATAACAGTGAAACATAATAATCTTTTTCAACCTGAAAATCCTTAAGTCCATACTCAGCAACCACAGCGGAAACTATTTCATTAAAGGCATCTTTATTTAAATGTAATCTCACCCATTCCTCCTATTTTATAAAAATTAAGTTGCGCGCTCAAGGGATATTGGTTAACGATAGATTCAACCTCTTTCGCACTCATATTTACTTGATTTAAAATATTTGCTATTTCCTTTTTTGCATCAGTCAAATTATATTCAGAATATTTATCAAAATCATTTAGCAAATCCAATCCTTGTAATAACTTATAATTATCATTGATTACTTTAACTCTAGAAGCATTTATAATAATTTTAGTATTTTTGATCGGCACTTCTCTTTTTTTATTTGCAACTAAATTAGAATAAATAACTTCTTTACTTGCTGTTTGTGAAGTAAGACCTAACTTATTGGCAAAATTTATGCCACTTTTATAGCCAAACCTGTTACCTTTTTTATCAACAATATATTTATTCTCAATCACTTTTTTAATATTTAAACTTGGTTGACTTAAAATTCTATTAGGGTTTGGTAATGTATAGACACCATTTTTAATTTTATAAATCTTACCTTCATTTACAAGCCGTCTTACAATCTGTCTAATCGTACCTTTTTTTATATTTGCAAAATTTAAGTATAATTCATTTAATAATATTGGATCACTATACTCATATTTTTGATTAATATATTCAAATATCTTTTTTTTAAAATTATTCATAATATCACTCCTGACAACACAATTATAACAAATTTTTGCTATTTTGTAACTTTTTTTCTTCAAAGTGAGGAAACTTTGTTACATAGGTTTTTAATTTCTATAATCTCTTATCATTATTTAAAAAATTAATAATCAAAATTTTACTGATTTTTTGAATTTGTAATGTGCATTTTTTGCACATTGCTTTTTTTAGAAATTTCATCATCTTTAATTCAACACCTTTTTAAAATAAAAAAAATTAAACTTTTGTTTAATCTTTCTCTAATAACATACTCTATAAAAATAAAATATCCTCAAAAAAAACTAATTGTTTTTCTCATAAATCCAACAGAAATAATAGCTTCTAAGTTATACACCTTCACCGTTCTTTTTACTTCTCTTGATCCTTCTTTTCGAACTAGGAAGCAATCCTTCTTAGTTGCTTTCTCACACAATTCATTATCTTTATAAATATTTTGCAAATGTAGTCCAATATTTCTTTTTGTAGTATCAAATAAATCTGCCATAAGACTTTGCGTTAACCATATATCATTGTTTATTAATAAAACTTGAATCTTTATTTCATCATTTGCATTTTTATATAATAAAAATTCTTGATTTGTTTCTATTTCTTTAGTCATAAAATCCTCCTAATTACATTATATCGAACGTTTGTTCTTTAGTCAACAACAAGCATAAAAAAAGAAAAATTAATTATTTTTCAAAAAAAATTAATTCTTTTTTTTTAAAATTCCAACTATCTCTAACCATATCATTAATATCAAATTCAGTTTTAAAACCTAGTTCAAGATTAGCTTTTTTGACATCAGCATAACTAGTTGCTATATCACCAGGACGTCGATCAACTATTTTGTAGTTTATTTTATGGGCAGGTGCCCCATACCGGCTGTCTCCCTT
>PWIL01000073.1 GCA_003560455.1 Mollicutes bacterium | reverse complement strand
TTCTACTTTACAATTTATATCTACTAATATATATCCTTCATTAGGTGACGCCCCACTAAACTTTAGTGGTTCTTCTTCAATTGGCGCTACTGTTTGCTCACCATTATTAAATGTATATATTCTCTCATACAAACCTTTTTCACTAGACATAAAATTATAACATTCATTTTCAGCAGCTCTTGCTAATTCTCTAGCACTTGCTTCAAAAGCTCCTTTTCTGGCATCATTAATAACATTTAAAACAATTAGCATTACAATTAGTAATATAATTGCTAAAATAACTATTACTGCTAATAATTCTATAAGTGTAAATCCCCTTTTTTTAAAATAAAACTTTTTTTTCATTACAAACTCCTTTTTATTTTTATAAATTCATTATACCCCCCCCCCCGAAAAAATCAAGGGCGATTAAGATTTTAATTAACTATGTAAAGCTAATGTTCAAAAATACTTTTATTGCGTAATAAATGATTCATCACAACACTTGCTGTTAAATCTCCGGTTACATTGACAACTGTTCGACACATGTCTAAAATTCGATCAACTCCTAAAATTAAAGCAATTCCAACCGTTGGCACACCAACACTCATTAAAACCATTCCTAAAATAATAATACCAACGCCTGGTGTTCCTGGCGAACCAACTGAAGCACCAATGGTTGTAATTAAAATTAAAATAATCGCAAAAATATTTAATTCAACATTAAAAACTTGCGCTAAAAAGATGGTGGCAACGGCTTGATATAAAGCAGTACCATCCATATTAATTGTCGTTCCTAAAGGAATTAAAAATTGTGATATTCCTGGTTTAACCGCTAACTTTTCTTCAGCTACTTCCATTGAAAGTGGCATGACAGCGGCTGATGAGGAAGTTGAAAAAGCCAATAATTGAACTTCCCGAATATCTCTTAAAAACTCACTTGGATTTCTTTTAGCAAGTAATAATACAATAAACAAATAAATAATTACCATCATAATCAAACCAATTATAACCGTTAAAACATAAATACTCATCCCAATTAAAACATCAAAACCAATTGTAGTTGTTGCTTCAACCAATAAACCAAACACCGCTAATGGAACGATTAACATAACCCATTTAACAATCGTCACACAAAGTTCTTGAATTGAAGACATTAAATTTAACAATGGTTTTCTTTGCTTTAAACTCATCGTAATTAAAGCTAAACCACAAATAATAGCAAAAATAACAACCGCTAGCATATCACGCTCAACCATCGACCCTAATGGATTAGTTGGAATAATATTGATAATTGACTCAGGTAATGTTTCAGCATTAATTTCACCAATTTCTTCTAATGTTAAATCTTTTTCTGTTTGATAATCAGTTGTTACATAATTACCGGGCTGGATAACCATCGCTAAAAACAAACCAATTACAATCGCAAAAGTTGTTGTCATCAAAAAATAAAAAACTAAACGGCTTCCTAAAATCTTTAGTTTTTCTAAACTGCCACTAGCCACAACACCTTTAATAATTGAAGCAAAAATTAACGGAATTACAATCATTTGAATTACCGCTAAAAACATATGTCCAGGAATTGCTAACCAACTACTAATAATTAAAGCATTTTTTTCAGCAAATAAATTACTTTGTAAAACAAAGCCAACTACAACTCCCAAGACCATCGCAATAATAATTTTTAACCATAATTTTTGTTGCAATATTTTTATTCTTTTTGACATAATTCTCACTTTCTATTCCGAACAAAATTTTTTTATAATTATTCAAAGATTTTTGACTCTAATAAAAATTCAAATGTATCTTCACGATTTAAAATTGTGCCCGATTCAATATTTTGTGTTTTAACATAACCCCAACCATCTATATTATAATCAATTTTTGTTAATTCTGCAAAGTCCTGAACCCGTCTTCTTGACCAATGCCTAAAATCAGGAACGAAAACCTCTTCACCCTCAGTTAAAATCAACAATTTATCATTCGGTAAAAGATTTGCACCACTGTGGGGACGTTGATCAATTACCCGCTTACCATCACAAATAATAATCACCGAAAAATCAGTATATTCTTCTTTTAACTTTTTAACTTGATCAATATTACGATTAATATAATTTTCTACTTCAAAGGCATGAAAAGCATTGTTTTCTTCTTTTTTATAACCAATTCCTAAATATTTACCAATATTTTCAATGATTTCATTATTGGCATATAGCATTCCTAAATGCCGACCATACGTTGGCTTTTTCATTGCCGAATAAATTATAATTTCTGGATCATCAGCTGGAAACATCCCAGCAAAAGAATAAACATAATTATAATCACCAGTTAAATAACGACCTCTTTGATTATCAAAAATTTCGGCTGTACCTGTTTTGCCTAAAATCGAATAATTATTATCACGATACAAGCGACCAGTTCCCCCTTCTTCATAAATAACCTGATGCATCAATTCCTGCATTTTTTCTGCTATCTCTTGATCAACAATTGCTTGTTTTTCGATCTCTGCTTGATAAATATATTCTTTATTATTCGGATCATATATTCGATCAATAACATGTGGCTTTAGCATATATCCATCATTAGCAATCATTGTTAAGCCCTGTAAATGTTGAATTGCCGTCGTTGTTAACCCTTGACCAAAAGCAGCATTTGCTTTTTCAACTTGATTAGTAAATGGTAGGCGACCATTTAATTCGCGTGGTAATTGAATATCTGTTTTTGAACCAAAACCATAGCGCAAAAAACAATCTCTTAATTGCTGAGGTGATAAACTTTGCACCAATTTAACCGCTGCCACATTACTAGAATGCTTAAATCCTTCAGCAAAATTAATCATACCAAATCCTTCAACCCGCCAATCAGTAACAGTTCGATCATGAATTTGAACTCGTCCAGATTTAACTTTTACATGCTCATTATACAAACCATGTTCCATCGCACACATATAAGTATATGTTTTCATTGTTGAGCCAGGTTCAAACAAAAAGGTAGTTAATGGGTTTTCATAATTAACAATGTTTAAACGATTTGGATTAAATGATGGCGTTGTTGCACTACCCAATAATCTTCCAGTTTTAGCTTCTAAAACCGATATTTGGATCCATTCTGGTTGATAATTTTTTTGGACATCTTTGACAGAAGCTTCTAAAAATCTTTGAATTCCATTATCAATTGTTAAATAAACATCATAACCATCTTGTGCTTCAATTCGTTGTTCAGGTGTATTGGGAATCCGGTGGCCAAAACGATCACGTTGAAAAATGTGTTTTCCTGGTTCGCCACTTAATTTTTCATTATAAAGACCTTCAATCCCTAATTCTCCAACAATATTATAATTAAATCGCCGAATTCCGTTATTAACCACTTCTTCATCAAAACGACGTACATAACCAACAATATATGAAGCAAAATCACCATTTGGATAATGGCGGCTTGGTTTTTCTAAAAAGGCTATTCCGGGCAGATTTAAAGATTCAATTTCTCGTTTTAAAAGTTCACTAATATCACGTCCCCCAGGACCTAATTCAACTTGATAACCCCGACGATTTAATAAACCATAAATATAATCTTCTTCCATATTTAAAACTGGAGCTAAAGTTCTTGCTGTCATTCTTTTGTCAACCACATGATTTGGGCGATTAAGATTATTAGTCCGACTCTCATCAATAAACGCAATTACCGTATAAGATGAAACAGCCGTTGCTAAATTTAAACCATTTCGGTCATATATATTGCCCCTCCTAGCCGGAAGTTCAATATTCGCCATATTTCTTTGTCTTGCAAAATGATTTATTTCAATGCCATCAATTGTAGGTGAAACAGCCAAAAAAACCAGTCGCGAATATAACAGCAACATTGCTATTATTACTAAACTGGTTAAAAAAAAGAATTTTCTTTTAAAAAGTGGCTTCTTTTTTTTCATTAAGCAACCCCTTATCTATCAATAATTATAATATTTTCGTTGTGATATGTTAAACCCATCTCATCAATAACCTTTTTAACATTATCAAATGCTGTTAACTCATCAACTTGCATTACTAAACTTTCATTTTTCTTTTCTTGATTAGCAATTCGTTTGTTTAAAATCTCAACTGAAATACTATAATGACCGATACCCGCACCAATAAAAATTTTAACCACCAACACCAACACAACCGATAAAAAACCCATGAAATATAAGATTCTTTCACCTTTAGATAATTTTTTTCTTTTGCGCATTTTATCAAATCCTTTCAACAATTCTTAAAGTTGCACTTCTTGAACGATTATTATTTAATATTTCTACTTTACTTGGTCTTATTTTTCCAATAATTTTAAATTTTGGTTTTTTACTTTCCGGAATAAATGGTAATTTTTTTAGATTTGAATCAATTTGTGAAACTTGTTTAAATATTTTTTGGCAAATTCGATCTTCAAGTGAATGAAATGTTATGACTGCTAATCGCCCTTCTTTATTTAACAATTCTAAACTTTTTTTTAATGCTTTCTCTAAAACTAATAATTCATCATTAACCGCAATTCGAATTGCTTGAAATGTTTTTCGTGCAGGATGTTTTTCACGACGATATTTCATTGGTACACTTTCTTGAATGATAGTCTTTAATTCACCCGTTGTTTTAATTTGTTGTTTTTCTCTTTTTTTAATAATATTTTTAACAATTGAACGAGCATATTTTTCTTCCCCATATTTAAATAGAATATTAACTAATTCTGATTCTGAATAATTATTAATGATACAAGCTGCGGTTTTTTCATTTTGAGGATTCATTCGCATATCTAAGGGACCATCTTGTTGATAAGAAAAACCTCGTTCGGCATTATCTAATTGGGGACTGGAAACACCTAAATCAAATAAGATTGCATCAACTGTTTGAATATTTCTGTTTTTTAATTCATCAACTATTAATACAAAGTTTTGATTAATAATTTCATAATTGCTAAATTTTTTTAATTTATTTTTTGCTTCTTCTATGATTTGACTATCTTGTTCAAAACAATAAAGAAAACCTTGGGGAATTTCATTTAATATCGCTTTACTATGACCGCCTAAACCTAGTGTTGCATCGACCACAATGCTATTTTTTTTTAATTTTAATGACTCGATTACTTCTTCTAGTAAAACACTTTCATGTTTCATGAGAAATCACTTGCAAATAAGGAATCAGCCATTTCAGATAAATTATCTTCATTTTCTAAAATAAATTGTTCCCATCTTTCTTTACTCCATATTTCAAGACGATCATTAACGCCAATTACAATACATTCTTTTTTTAATGAAGCATAGTTTCGTAATGGACTGGGGACTTTTATTCTTCCTTGCTTATCAAGTTCACATTCAATTGCTCCTGATAGAAAAAAACGCATAAAATTTCTAGCTTCTTTGATATTTGGTAATTTTTTATATTTTTCAATAATTTCTTGCCATTCTTTTTGTGAATAAATAAATAAGCAATTATCAAGACCCCGCGTTAAGATAAAATTTTCACCTAAATCAGGTCGAAATTTAAAGGGTATTATTATTCTTCCCTTATCATCAATATTATGATGATATTCACCCATAAACATATAATCACCCACTTATTACCACTATTAGCCACTTACAACCACTATTTTACGCTAAAAAAACACTTTTGTAAAGCATTTTTTGCAAAAAAAAAACAATTTAATGTAAATTGCTTTTTATATTTAATTATTTATTAAAATTTTGCACTTTTTCCTTTTTTATACTCCATTTGCTTTTTTAATACTCCCAAAACTACTATTGCTTTTTTAATGCTTTGTTCTAATTCATTAATAGTCATAAAAATTTGTTCTTCACTCAAACCAACTTCACTTTCATCGGTTTGCGAGGAAACTTTAATTTCAGGTTCAGTTTTTTCTTTAATAAATTCCTGTTTTGGTTTTTGTAATTCAACTACATTATCATGTTCAAACTGAGCAATTTTTTGATTTAAATAATCTAAGTAATTTTTTAAACCTTTAGTTTCTTCATTATCTACTCCAGCTAATTCATTTAATCTATTTAATGTTTCATCCTTCTGCGCCATCATTTCTAATTTTATTTCTTTTTTTTCTTTTTCTTTTGCTAGTTCTTCTGCTTCTAATCTAGCTCTCTCTTCGGCTTCTCTTTGTTCTGCTTCTAATTTAGCTCTTTCTTCAGTTTCTCTTTGTTCTGCTTCTAATCTGGCTTTTTCTTCAGCTTCTTTTTGTTCTGCTTCTAATCTAGCTTTTTCTTCAGCTTCTTT